>NZ_JAUMIO010000002.1:0-293565 GCF_032905925.1 Pectobacterium sp. HCp5_1 | reverse complement strand
TGATGCCTTTCGCCAGTTCGGCAGCGAGTGCCTTAAGTTTCTTTTCGTCCATAATTTGCCTGTCTCCTCAGTTGGAGTGAACATATCAAAAACAGGCAATTACACAATTTTAATTACAGGCTCAATGGCACTTCGAAGAATCGCTTACGCATACTATGATCCTGACTGGATTAAAGGCGAACATACGCTCCTTGCTCTCAAAAGAAATACCGTTGAGCCCTTAGCTTACTCACTTCATATGAAAGGATATATTTTCTGTCCTTCTTGCTATGAACATATAACCCGAGTACCTGCTGATCCTGACAAGGGTATGACTAAGAACGAAGTTCTTGCCTATTACAAACATCTTAAAGATGACAATGCGCCTTTCTGTAGCTTGAGATGTGGACCTATTCAGTACAAACAATATTCATCTCAGGAAGATGCAAAAAAAGCGGTTGAAGACGAAGAGCTTATCGTCATAAGCGGTTTTCTTGAGTCTCGTCCAGACAACAACCCCAGAATGGATTCTGAAGGTGATGAAATACCTGTCGATTCGCATTTTGAGAGAAAAAATGGCAAAGAGGTTTCATTGCCCATTTCCCGCCATAATGGTGAATCTTTCAAGGTTCCCAGTCAGGTAACAAGTGTTCAGTCTCTATGCGTCAATTTCGATCACAATTATTACCGAGAGATTTACCTTATTGGTGAGGATGGTAGAGCTAAGCGTTATAGGTTGTGTGACTCGCTTAAGGAAATCAATGATATAACAGAGGGTTGCTCTGACCCAGCATTCTATTTTGGTAAGTTTTGGAAGATTGAACGGTTTTCAGGTCACAGCAATGTCTGGTTAAAGATCACCCAAGGATCATCATTTAAAGATTTCAGAATACGAATTACTAACGATACTGCTGATGGGAGAGGATTTTTCAATGAAAAAAACCTCGGTCGGATAGTTGTTTTTTACAGCCAGATCGATGAGGTTGGGATGGGATATATGACCCCTCAGCTAGGATGGGGGGAAGTGGCCCTATTACCTGCTAAATATGATGAATTTCTAATCAAAGATTACATGCTATCGCATCAAGGTGAGCAGTAGTTATCTGCTGTTCGTGAATAAATCGAACAAAATTATTAACCCTGTTTAAAAAGGTTTTTTATGCATGAAGCTGACCGATAAGTCAACTTTATGACGGAGCTGAACAAAGGGAAGAGATCATACAGCGTGAAGAAGCGATAGCCGGAAGGGCGAACTTGCATCAACAAGCTACTTCCCCTAATCTGGCAAAAATTAGAGATAAACGATTTAAATGACTCGGGGTGCCCTTCTTTGTGAAGGCTGAGAAATACCCGTACCACCTGATCTGGATAATGCCAGCGTAGGGAAGTCACGGTATGCCCCACCGGTTGCCGCCTTCTTCCACGCCGGTTGGGAGACTTATGAACACGCAACCCACCGACTTTTCTGCCGCTCAGGCAGCAACATCACTCACTCAATTCCGTTCTGCCTCGCCGCTGGTGCACTGTCTGACCAACGATGTGGTGCAATCTTTCACTGCTAATGTGCTGCTGGCGCTGAATGCGTCGCCTGCGATGGTGGTCGATCCCGAAGAAGCCGCGCAGTTCAGCGCGGTAGCCGATGCGCTGCTGATTAATGTCGGGACGCTGGAGCGTACGCGCGCTGAGGCGATGCGGGCGGCGGTAAACAGCGCGCATCAGGCGAATACACCGTGGGTGCTCGACCCGGTTGCCGTCGGTGGTTTGACCTTTCGTACTGAATTCTGTCGTGAACTGCTGGCGTGGAAACCCGCGGCGATTCGCGGCAATGCGTCTGAAATTATGGCGTTGGCGGGGTTATCCGCACAGGGGCGGGGCGTGGATAGCGCCGATGATTCTCTGGCGGCGCTCCCTGCTGCACGCGAACTGGCGCGGCAAGTGGGGACCATTGTTGCGGTGACCGGTGTGGTGGATTATGTCACGGACGGTGAACAAGACATCGCGGTATCCGGCGGCGATAGCATGATGACGCGCGTGGTCGGGACGGGCTGTGCGCTGTCGGCGGTCGTGGCGGGTTTCTGTGCTCTGGAGGGGGACCGATTATCCCACGTGGCGGCGGCGTGCTATGTCATGGCGTTAGCAGGGCAGCAGGCGACCTCGGTAGCGCAAGGAACGGGCAGTTTTATCCCCCATTTCCTCGATAGACTCTATACCCTGCGCGCGGAGGATCTGGCATGAAGCGTATCAATGCGTTGACGATTGCAGGCACCGATCCGAGCGGCGGTGCGGGTATTCAGGCGGATTTAAAAGCGTTTTCAGCCTTGGGCGCTTACGGCACCTCGGTCATTACCGCGCTGGTGGCGCAAAATACGCGCGGCGTGCAGTCCGTCTACCGGATTGAACCGGATTTTGTCGCAGCACAGCTGGATTCCGTGCTGAGCGATGTGCGTATCGACAGCGCCAAGATTGGGATGCTGGCACAGACCGATATTGTTGAAACCGTTGCCGAGCGCCTGCGTCGTTACGCGGTGCCTTTTGTGGTGCTGGACACCGTGATGCTGGCGAAAAGTGGTGATCCGTTACTTGCGCCGGAGGCGGTGGAATCGATCCGTCGTGAACTGCTACCGCTGGTGTCCCTGATTACGCCCAATCTGCCGGAAGCCGCCGCGCTGCTGAATACGTCACCTGCCGCTAACGAACGGGAAATGCGTGAGCAGGGGGAAGCGCTGCTGGCGATGGGCTGTCAGGTGGTGCTGATGAAAGGCGGTCACCTCAGCGAAGCGGAGAGCCCGGACTGGCTGTTCAGTCGACATGCTGAACCGCAGCGCTTTAGCTCTCCGCGCGTGAAGACACGCCATACGCACGGTACTGGCTGCACGCTGTCTGCCGCGCTGGCGGCGCTACGACCACGTCACGATAGCTGGGCGGAAACGGTCAAGGCAGCGAAGGACTATTTACAGCAGGCGCTACAGCAGGCCGACACGCTGGAGGTTGGGCACGGCATCGGCCCCGTTCATCACTTCCATCGCTGGTGGTAAATATTATATGCCCTCAATTCTTCACACTGCCGGCTTCCTGCCGCCTGAAATATGGCGGGTATAAGTAAATTGACTTGTACTTTGCGTGACACATTTGCCAGTAATTTCAAAGTAAATTAAGCGTCTTCGGCATAGACAGTGCGTGAACGTCCGGTTACTTTGCTGTGAAATCTTGGCGTTAATGTGAAATAGGGTGTGGGGATAACATATGGCAGGTTCTGCTCGCAGTGCGATGGCTGCCAAGGCGCTTCAGACGATACTCAATATCGGTCTGCTGGTGCTGGCGACTATTCTGGTGATTTTTTTAGTCAAGGAAACGTTTCATCTGGCGAAGGTGCTGTTGATCTCCAACGAGAAAGATTCCTCCTATCAACTGATAGAAGGCATTGTGATCTATTTCCTGTATTTTGAGTTCATTGCGCTGATCGTGAAGTATTTCCAGTCCGGCTATCACTTTCCGCTGCGTTACTTTATCTACATCGGCATTACGGCCATCATTCGCCTGATTATTGTCGATCACAAAAGCCCGTCGGATACGCTGGTCTATTCCGCGGCGATCCTGCTGCTGGTGGTGACTCTGTACCTGGCAAACAGTAATCGCCTGAAGCGGGAATAGTAGAAACAGGAATAGTCAAAATGCGCCGCTATTCCAGCAGCGAGCATTGCGGTGGCAGCCGACAGTGAATCGCTGCTGGAAGTACCTCGATATGGAAGCGTTTGGCGCTGAGCGGCTCGCCGTCCAGATTAAACGTCATATCGTCTGGGGCGGTGATCTCCAGCCACGGCAGGGTAGCGGAAATCATGTTCTGGTTTTCGCTACCGGTGAACCAGGCCTGCAACATATTCGGCAGCAGCTCGGTTGCCGACAGTACGCTTAATTCCAGTAGCCCATCGTTGATTAGCGCCTCTGGGCAAAGTTCCTGTCCGCCGCCAGCCTGACGACCGTTCCCCACCGCGATAACCAGCGTATCGCCTTCCCAGTGAAAATCTGGCCCGTGAATCTCACAGCGTTCGGATTGCAGCATGTCCATGCGAAAGAGCGCGTGCAGCACGTAAGACGCACTCCCCAGCGCCGCCTTCATTTTGGCCGGTGTTTCGGTGGTAATGCGCGTGGCGAAACCGCCCGTCGCCATGTTGATGAAATAGTGTTCGTCGTTCACTTTGGCGACATCGATGGCGGTAGCGCGGCCTTTGATCGCCAGCGTTAGCGCGTTGTGCATCTCCATCGGAATTTGACAACTGGTAGCGAAATCGTTGGCGGTACCCAGCGGCACAATTCCCAGACACGGACGTCCCAGACACGGACGCCCCGCTTCCGACTGCACCGCTAAGGCGGCGGCGACTTCATTAACGGTACCGTCACCACCGGCGGCGATCACGTTATCCGCGTTGAGCTGAATCGCCTCTTCTACATAGCGTTTGGCATCGCCGTATTCCCAGGTCACGCGGACATGCAGCGTATAGCCGTCCTTGCGTAGCTCATCAATGGCTTCGCGAAGTTCTTCATTACCCGCACTTTTTCCATTTAAAATCAGCAGTGTGATTGGATTTTTTTCCATGTCTTATTTCTCTGGCTGCGATGTTGTTAATACAGAAACGTTGCAGTTAATCATAGACACTAAATTGGTAGGCAGATATCAGAAGAGTCGGTGAATATACCCGTCATACTTCAAGTTGCATGTGCGGTGGGAAAATGCGTGGGCGGAAGAAAAAGAAAAGCCAGCTCAAGGGAGATTGAGCTGGCCAAGGAGGTGGTTCCTAGTAGTATCACTACGCTTATTTTTCGTTCTATGTTTTCTCAGCGACGCAATACTAACCACAAGACCGGCTAATTGATGTGATCTGTTTCTAATATTCGTAAAAAACCCTGAGCTTTGTAACGATACCTTCGGGCAACTGACGCCGTTATTCGCGGCAGGGAAAAGTGATAATAGGGGGGCATATCATAAGGAAAGAAGGGCTTACGAAGGGGATAGCCGGATGGTTGGGACATCCGGCTAGATTACCGGTTTATTCCACGTTAGGATTGCGCGTGGTGGTGCCCGGCAGATTGCGCAGCAGTAACGCATAATCCAGCGAGACATCGTCCGGCACGGGCAGATAGACGATATGGCCGTTACCCGGTGCGACATCGGTCGGCTGCCCTTTGGCATTCTGCATAGCGTCGATAGTGAATTGAATATTGCCGTTCGGCGTCATCATCTCCACGCTGTCGCCGCAGGAAAATTTGTTCTTCACATTGACTTCTGCCAGCCCATCGCGGCGTACGCCGGTGAATTCACCGACAAACTGCTGACGATCGGAAATGGAATAGCCGTAGTCGTAGTTCTGGTAATCTTCATGCACGTGGCGACGCAGGAAGCCTTCGGTATAACCACGGTGTGCCAGACCTTCCAGCGTTTCCAGCAGCGTTGAATCGAACGGTTTCCCTGCGACAGCATCGTCAATGGCGCGGCGATAAACCTGTGCGGTACGAGCGCAATAATAGAATGACTTGGTGCGGCCTTCGATTTTCAGCGAATGAACCTGCATTTGCGTCAGGCGTTCAACGTGCTGAATGGCACGCAGATCGCGGGAGTTCATGATGTAGGTGCCGTGCTCGTCTTCAAATGCGCTCATGTACTCGCCGGGACGCATGTTTTCTTCCAGCATAAAGACTTTGTCGGTCGGTTCTCCGATGCCCAGAGCGGGTTCAACGTTTTTCACCGCGATAGGTTCGTGCTGATGGACGATATTCCCGACCTCGTCCTCTTTACCTTCCTGAACCTTATATTCCCAGCGGCAGGCGTTGGTGCAGGTGCCCTGATTCGGATCGCGTTTGTTGATGTAGCCGGACAGCAGGCAGCGACCGGAATACGCCATGCACAGCGCGCCGTGAACGAAAATCTCCAGTTCCATATCCGGGACGTTCTGGCGGATTTCTGCAATCTCTTCCAGCGACAGTTCGCGGGACAGAATCACACGCGTCAGCCCCATTTGCTGCCAGAATTTCACCGTCGCCCAGTTGACCGCGTTGGCCTGAACGGAAAGGTGAATATCCATCTGTGGGAAGTTTTCCCGCACCAGCATAATCAGGCCCGGATCGGACATGATCAGCGCATCAGGCCCCATTTCGATCACGGGTTGCAGATCGCGCAGGAAGGTTTTCAGTTTGGCATTGTGCGGCGCAATGTTAACGACGACGTAGAATTTCTTGCCCAGTTCATGCGCTTCGTTAATGGCTTGCGCCAGCGTCTGATGGTTGAATTCGTTATTGCGCACGCGCAGGCTGTAGCGGGGTTGACCGGCATAAATCGCGTCCGCGCCATAGGCAAAGGCGTAGCGCATATTTTTCAGCGTACCGGCCGGAGAAAGCAGTTCCGGTTTAAACATGGTATCTCTCGATTCTGATCACAAGTCAGGCTGCTCCACGGCGGGAACAGTAAAGGCGGAGGATTCTAGCGCTAATAGGGGGAAATTGCAGTAGACGACACACGAAACGTAGGCCTATTGTTTGACGTAAATCAATTGTTTGACGTAAATCAATTTTTTGACCTAAATAAAGAACGGCCTGCCATTAATAGAGCAGGCCGGATAAAGCAGGATTAACGCGTCGCGATACGGGATTTTCCGAACGTTTCGCGGTTGTGGAGCTGATATAAATCGACCTGTGGGCCAACTGGCACAATCTGCGTCGGGTTCAGCCAGGCAATACCGTAATAGCCTGCTTTGATGTGGTTGATATTGACCGTCTCCGCAACGCCCGGCCACTGGTACAGTTCGCGCAGGTAGTTCGACAGGTTCGGGTAGTCGGCAATGCGCTTCAGGTTACATTTGAACGCGCCGTGGTAGGCCACGTCAAAACGCACCAGCGTGACAAACAGACGCCAGTCGGCTTCGGTCAGCGTGTCGCCGAGCATATAACGGTGGCTGCCAAGATGCTCGTCCAGTTCGTCCAACGTGGCGAAGAGCGTGGTGACGGCATCGTTATAGTGTTCCTGCGTTTTGGCGAACCCGGTCTTATACACGCCGTTGTTGACGTTGTGGTACACGGTTTCGTTCCAGCGGTCGATCTCAGCGCGCAGTTCCGACGGGTAGAAATCGAGGTGGTTGCCAGTCAGATCGTTAAATTCGCTGTTCAGCATGCGGATGATATCCGCCGATTCGTTGTTCACGATGCGGCCTTCCACCCGATCCCACAGCACAGGCACCGACACCTTTCCGGTATAGTCGGGCACGCTGGCGGTGTAGAGCTGGTGCAGGTAGTTAATCTCACCCACGTGCCCGCCGGCATCCTGCGGGGTAGCAAATTCCCAGCCGTTATCCGCGATGCGCGGGTTGGCAACGGAGAGCGAAATGATGTTCTCCAGCCCTTTCAGTTTGCGGAAAATCAGCGTGCGCGACGCCCACGGGCAGAGATAGGAGACAAAAAGCTGGTAACGACCGGCTTCTGGTACCAGCTCGGTTTGCCGAAATTTGGTTTCTTCACGGTGGAATGCCCCGTTTTTGATCTCTTCCGCCGCGACATCGCCGTTAACCCATTTGCCATTCACTAAGCCTGACATCGTTTTTCCCCTCATCTGTTCTGTTGCAGGTGACCCAAGTCCCGCACACCGTGCGGGGTGATACCCGTTATTATTGTAGGCTTAAAAGAGTAACAGCCTTGGGAAAAGAGAAAATGACAAAATTTTCATTAAGTCAGACAGTATTTTTGACCAGACTGGGAAGGGGGGTGGCTAACGTTTAGCCGCCAGCAGGCCGTATAGCGCAGAGTCGGACACCTCGCCGTCGACGATCCAACGCTGTTTCAATAGCCCTTCCTGCGTGAATCCCAGTCGTTCCAGCGAGCGGGCTGACGCCACATTGCGGGGATCGATTTCGGCTTCCAGTCGGCTGAGTCCCGCTGTTTCAAAGGCAAAATCCCGCAGCGCAGAGAGTGCTTCCGCCATATAGCCTTTGCCTTGCGCGCTCGCCGCCAGACAGTAGCCGATTTCGGCGCGTTTAGACTCAATCTCAAGGTTGAACAGCACGCAGGTGCCGATCAGTTCGCCGCTTTCTTTAACTTCCAGACCCAGCTTCATGTGTTGCCCGGCGCACAGCGCGCTCCAGTATTCGTCAATCGCGTCGTGCGCCTGCTCGATGTGTTGCCAGGGCGGATGGTTCCAGAAGCGCATCACAACCGGATCGGACATAAAGGCGAACAGCGCTGGCGCATCATCACGATAAAGCGGGCGCAGCAGCAGGCGAGGAGTCTCGATTTTGGTGGTTTCGGAAAATAGCGCAGTCATTATCGTGAAAGCCTCTTTTTCGTGTGGAATGAATTCGTATGGAATGGAAGACGGTTATTCGGACAGATGGCCAGCTTGCAGTGCCGCAATATCACCTGCTGCGATGATTTCCAGATGACGCGTGATTTTTTCTATCGGCCAGTCCCACCAACACAGCGTTTCCAGTGCCTCGATGACGTCCGGCGCAAAACGGGCTTTAAGGATTTTGGCCGGATTGCCGCCAACGACCGTATAAGCGGGCACATCGGCGGTGACCACGGCGCGTGACGCAATGATGGCGCCATTTCCAATGCGGATGCCGGGCATGATCAGCGCGTCATAGCCAATCCAGACATCATTGCCGATGAGCGTGTCGCCTTTGTATGGTAGATCGCCGGGCTTGGGTGTCACTTTCTCCCAGCCGTTGCCAAAAATCTGGAATGGGTAAGTCGACAGGCCGGAAAGTCGATGATTGGCTCCGTTCATGATAAATTTAGCGCCACGTGCGATAGCGCAAAATTTACCGATGATTAATTTATCGCCGAGAAACGGATAGTGATAGAGCACGTTTTTCTCGAAATTTTCTGCGCCATCAGGATCGTCATAATAGGTGTAGTCGCCAATTTCAATATTCGGGTTGGTGACAATATTCTTGATGAAACACACTTGGGGGAAACCGGCCATGGGGTAGCGGTTATCAGGGTCTGGTCCGTTCAAAATGGTCTCCATAACATCATAAGGCGCTGGGTGTTACACCTCATTACAGGGCGCGGCTTCCCAGCGATAGCCGATGCCGTATACCGTGCGGATAAATGAGGTCTCTTCGTCCAACTGTTCCAGCTTGCGACGCAGATTTTTGATGTGGCTATCGATGGTGCGGTCGGTCACGACGCGGTAATCGTCGTAGAGCTTATCCAGCAGCGCCTCGCGGGAAAACACCTTACCCGGCTCGGCGGAAAGCGTCTTGAGCAGGCGAAACTCTGCTGGTGTGAGATCGAGATTCTGCCCCAGATAGCTGGCCTGAAAGCCGCTTTTATCAATCAACAGGGCCGTTTCGGTTTTCTCTGCGGCTTTCAGTCCGTCATTCTGCCAGCCGCAGCGGCGCAACAGCGTTCTGACGCGCACGACCACTTCGCGCGGGCTGAAGGGCTTACAAATATAGTCATCGGCACCAATTTCCAGCCCCAGCAGGCGATCGATCTCTTCGCTGCGTGCGGTGACCATGATAATTGGCACGTTGGAAAATTGGCGGATGGTGCGGCAGAGCGTCAGGCCGTCGCAGCCCGGCAGCATTAAATCCAGCAAAATGAGGGAAGGGGAATGCTGCCGCACCCACTCGACGACATCATTGCCGTTGGGCAGCCAGTGCGTGGCATAGTCCGCTGCCTGAAGGTAATCCACCAGCAGTTGCCCCAATTTGGGCTCGTCTTCGACGATGAGAATCGGTGACGCCATAGCGAAATCGGGTACGGTTGTCATAGCTCTGCTTATTTAGATGTGAATCTTAATCAGGTTCGTGCAAGGGAAGCTCGATGGTAATCATCACACCCCCTAATGGCGAATGTTCAGCATACAGACGTCCGCTATGTGCCTCAACGATATTATTGCAGATTGCCAGCCCCAGCCCGGAGCCGCCGCTGGCGCGGTTACGCGAACTTTCCGCACGGTAAAAACGTTCGAAAATCATCGTGAGCTGCTCGTCGGTCACGCCGGGGGCGCTGTCCTGCCAGATAATCGCCCAGCGTTTATGCTGCTGAATAACCGCAATGGTCAACTGACCCTGCTCATCAGTGTAGCGCAGGCTGTTTTCCAGCAAATTGTTAAACAGCTGACTGAGCCGGTCTGGATCGCCAAAGACGCTCGCCTGCGCGGGTAAATCGGTGGTGAGCGTAATCTGCTTTTTCTGGAAACGTTCATGAAACGCGGCGATAGCAATATGCAGAATTTGCACCACGTCTACAGACGCCTTGCGGTAGGCCAGCGCCCCACGATCGGACAGGGTGAGTTGATGCAGGTCGTCCACCAGTTTGGTGAGCGTTGTGACCTCAGACTGGAGCGAATGCAGAGAATGCGAATCGGGCTTGCGCACGCCATCCTGCAAGGCTTCCAGCTCGCCACGCAGCACCGCCAGCGGCGTGCGCAATTCGTGAGAGACGTCAGCCATAAACGCGCGGCGAGACTGCTCATTTTTTTCCAACGTGATGGCAAGCTGATTGAAATCCTGTCCCAGCCTGCCCAGTTCATCGTGCGAGCTGGCGGTTACACGGGTGCTGAAATCGCCCGAGGCCAAACTGTGCATGCCGCTGACTAGCCGTTTGACGGGCGCGAGCAGGCCACGCGCGGTCAGCCAGGTGGCGATGGCGGCGAGTAGCGTCGAGAGCGCGACAATCAGCCAACTGGTGCGCTGCTGCTGCCTGTCGAAGCTGATGTCGGCGTTGCGGGTCAGGCGCTCGACGGGCGACGCAACAACCCAGCCGACCGTCTGGTTTTGTACCTGAATCGGCTGCCAGGTGCCTTCATTGGGGATCGGTGCCGGAGAGCCGAACAGCTTGCGTTTACTGGTATCCAGCACCCACAGGCGCACCCGCAGCCCCTGCATACTGTTGTCGGTGTCGCTGTTCTGATCCAGCGAGTGCAGCATCTTGAACACCAGACGCTCATCGTTGCGCAGGAATGACCAGTCGCCGTGCAGCTGATATTGCTCCGCCAGCGCATCGCGTAGCTGCATGACCCGCTGCTCGTTGCCGCGTTTAATGTAGTCGATAAAGCCGCGCTCGAAGCTGGCGCGCACGCCCCAGTGCATAGTAATCAGCACCAGCATGCAGGTGGCGAAAATCGCGAGGAACAGTTTGGCGGTGATTCCGAATTTCATGACGACCTCACGATTTACGCGGCAGCGTTGACTGCTTGACGCTGTCCGCCGGGACGCGGTTAAAAATCAACACAGGCAGGGCGATAATGACGATCATGCTGAGATAGGTATAAATAAACACCATGTGCGTTTCTCCGCTTCCCGCCGCCATGTGCGGCTGGGAAAACATGCCCAGCAGAATGCCTGCGATGCTGACGCCGAGGCTGGTGGACAGCTGCATGGTCATCGACAGCAGGCTATTCCCGCCGCTGGCGAGCGTATCCGGCAGATCCTTCAGGGTTAGCGTGTTCATGGTGGAGAAGCGAACGGCGTTCACCGTGCCGAGGAAGAACAGCACAATCGGGATCATCCAGATCCATTTCATCAGCGCGACCAGAGCGAACAGCGCCGTGACCAGCGCCAGCAGCAGCGTGGAGATAATCAGCACGCGGCGGTAGCCGAGTCGGTTAACGACCTGCACCACGATCCGCTTCATACCCATGCTGCCTAACACCATCGGCACCATCATCAGCCCGGCGTGGAACGGAGAAAAGCCCATTCCCAACTGTAAAAACAGTGGAGTCATAAACGGTAACATACCGCTGCCGATGCGCGCCAATAGCCCACCGCTCAGGCCGATAGAGAAGGTCGGCGTGTCGAACAGATGCAGATTAAACAGCGCCCGCTTGTTGTGACGGGCGTGCAGCCAATAGCTTAATAGCGCGATCAGCCCTGCGGCGATTAACGCAAAAATGGCAAGCGGCGGAATGCCCAGACTGCGGTTGCCGTCCAGCGCCAATGTCAGCGTGGCCATACCGACGGCAAGCCAGAGGAAGCCGCTGATGTCAAAGCGCTGCGTCCGCATGGTGTAATTGGGCATCAGGAACCAGGTGGCTAGCGCGCCGATAAGGCCAACGGGCAGGTTGATGAGGAAGATCCAGTGCCAACTGGCGTATTCCACCAGAAAGCCGCCGAGTGCCGGTCCCATTAGTGGGCCAATTTGGCCGGGCAGCGTCACGAAGGTCATCGCCGCCATATACTGATCGCGCGGGACGATTTTCATCACCGTCAGCCGGCCGACCGGCACCATCATCGCACCGCCGATCCCCTGAATAACGCGCGAGGCCAGCAGCTCATTCAGCGTTTCCGACCTGGCGCACAGCAGCGATCCGAGCGTAAACAGCAGAATCGCGGTGAAAAAGATGTTCTTCACACCGATACGATCCGCCAGCCACCCGCTGGCAGGCAGCATCACCGCGACGGTCAGCACATAGGAAACAATCACCGAATGCATATGCAGCGGGCTTTCATTCAGACTCGCAGCCATTGACGGCAGCGCGGTATTCACGATGGTGGTATCCAGCGTCTGCATAAAGAAGCCAAAGGCAACAATCCAGAGCTGCCAGCGGACAGAGGCGGAATTCATCATGTTTCAGATTCCCCCTGATTAAGTGATAAATGGATAGCTGGTGAATACATATGCCGACACCCGATTGTGTAACTTGTTCTTTTGGCGAGGTTTCGTGCGCTTAACATTTGTTTTTCTCTGCATGTTTTCCGTATGCGCACGACACAGGGGCGCTCAGTCGCCGCCGCCCTGTGAACCCAGGCTGTTTGGCGGGAAATGATGCCGCTTCGCGATTCCTTCGTCGTCAATGCTCTCTTATTCGGACCGCCGCTGACGCGTTCCCGACGCGGCAGCGACTTTCGCGGCGTCCTGCCGCTCATCCGAGAGATCATCTCCTCCTCAGCATCATTTACGCCAAGGTGGGAGTTCGTTGCGAGCTGTATATTCCTTTTCTGTCACTTCTTGCGCTTAACATTTTCCTCGGCGTAAAAAATTGTACTGAGGCGTAAGCTGGCTCACGGGTGAGTGGCATGGACGCCACGAAAGACAGTGCCGCGCCTGGAGCGCGTCACTGGCGGCCCGTAAAGAGACTGCTTTCGGCGAAGGCACCGCGTAGCGGTACAATTTATCGCCACAAGCCAGGGTTCCAAGGGCGACGGCAATTGAGCCGCCCTTGGTCGGGCGCGTTCGGGGCGCTACCAGAAAAACAGCGAACGTTAAGCGCACGAAATATCCCCATAAATAGCATATTAATTAGATAGCTAACGCTAATCCTATTCCGTCACGGCAGTGACAAATCCTTCTCCGGGGCTTTGCGCCGAATATTCCTCAGTTTGTCGAAAAACAGATACACCACCGGGGTGGTATACAGCGTGAGGATTTGGCTCATCACCAGCCCGCCGACAATCGTGATGCCGAGCGGCTGCCGTAGCTCCGCACCGTCGCCGCTGGTCAGCACCAGCGGCAGTGCGCCAAACAGCGCGGCTAACGTGGTCATCATTATCGGGCGGAAACGCAGCAGGCAGGCCTGAAAAATGGCGTCCTGCGCGCTCAACCCACCGCTGCGCTGTGCCACCAGCGCGAAATCCACCATCATGATCGCGTTCTTCTTCACGATCCCAATCAACAGCATGATGCCAATCAGCGCCACCAGACTAAACGGCGCACCGAACCACTCCAGCGCCAGTAGTGCGCCCACGCCCGCGGAGGGGAGGGTGGACAGAATCGTCAGCGGATGCACGTAGCTCTCATACAGCACGCCGAGCACGATATACACGGTAATAATCGCCGCCAGAATCAGTAACAACTGGGAAGACTGCGACTGCTGGAACGCCTGTGCGGTACCGGAGAACTGGCCGCGTACCGCTGACGGCACGCCCAGCGACGTCATGGTCCTTTCTATTGCCGCCGTCGCGCTGGACAGATCGGTGCCTTCCGGCAGGTTAAAAGAGATCGTCGAGGCGGCGGACAGTCCCTGATGGTTCACCGACAGCGGCGCGTTGATCGGCTTCCAACTGGCGAAGTAAGAGAGCGGAATAGGCTTACCTTCGTTATTGATCACGAACATTTTATCCAGTGAACTGACGTCCTGCGTGTAAGCGTCGTCTACTTCCATCACCACCTTATATTGGTTTAGCGGCTGGTAAATGGTCGAAATCTGACGCTGTCCGAAGGCGTTATTGAGCAGCGCGTTAGTGGCAGAGACGCTGATGCCGAGCTGCGCCATCGCATCGCGATCGTAGGTGAGCGCCATTTCCGCCCCTTTATCCTGCTGATCGGAGTTGACGTCTGCCAGTTCAGGCAGTTTGCTGAAGGCCGCACGAATCTTGGGTTCCCAGACGCGCAGCTCGCTCAAATCGTCAGACAGCAGCGTGTACTGATACCCGGCGTTCGCTTCCCGTCCGCCGATGCGAATATCCTGCACCGGCATTAAAAACAGGTTGGCCCCGGGCTCTTTTGCCAGCTTGACGCGCAGGCGGCTGATCACCTGTTGTGCCGACACATCGCGCTCGGACAGCGGCTTAAGCGAAATAAACATCGACCCGCTGTTGGTGCGCGATCCGCCGGTAAACCCGTTCACGTTATCCACCGCTGGGTCGCTGCTGACAATGGTCATGAAGTTCTGGAGTTTCACCGTCATGGCCTGAAAAGAAATGCTCTGGTCGGCCTGAATGAAGCCCATCAGCCGGCCCGTATCCTGCTCCGGGAAGAAGGTTTTCGGAATGCTGATATACAGCCAGACGTTGAGCGCGATGGTGCCCAGCAGGAGCAGTAACACCCAGCGTGCATGGTTGAGCACCCATTTCAGAGAGCGTCCGTAGCCTTGTTGCATCGCCAACAGGACACGGTTAACACCGCGCTTGCGCGGCTGGCTGCGTTTGGGCACGGCACGCAGCAGTCGTGCACACAGCATCGGCGTGAGCGTGAGCGAGATCAGCAGCGAAATCATGATCGCCGCTGACAGCGTGACGGCGAATTCACGGAATAGCCGCCCCGGCAAGCCGTCCATCAGCAGGAGTGGGATGAACACGGCAACCAGCGACAGACTCATGGACAAGACGGTGAACCCCACTTCGCGTACGCCCTGCAACGATGCCTGTAGCGGCTTCATGCCTGCTTCGATGTGGCGAGAAATATTCTCCAGCACCACGATAGCATCATCCACCACGAAGCCGGTGGCAATGGTCAGCGCCATCAGCGACAGGTTGTTCAGGCTAAAGCCGCACAGGTACATCGCCGCAAAGGTGCCGATCAGCGATACCGGGACGGCCAATGCCGGAATAGCGGTTGCGCGGCCGGAACGCAGGAACAGGAAGACGACCAGAATAACCAGCGCGACGGCGATAATCAGCGATTGCTCGACTTCTGCCAGCGACGCGCGAATAGTGGGCGAACGATCCTGCGCGACATCCAGCTGTATTTCGGCTGGCAGGCTGGCACGCAGTTCCGGCATCGCGGCGCGGATATTGTCTACCGTGGTAATAATGTTGGCATCCGGCGCGCGGCGAATCATCACCAGAATCGCCGGTTTCGAGTTTGCCATCCCCGCGTTACGGGCGTTCTGCACCGAATCTTCTACTGTGGCGACGTCACTCAGGCGGACGGCAGCGCCGTTGTTGTAATGGATAATCAGCGGCGCATAGGCATCGGCGGTTTTGAGTTCATCGTTAGTTTGTATCTGCCAGCTTTTCTGGCTGTTTTCCACATTCCCCAGCGGCTGACGCACGTTTGCCTGTGCAATGGCCTGCCGTACCTCATCAAGGGAAATGCCCTGATTAAACAGCGCCACCGGATTCAGCGCGACGCGCACGGCGGGGAGCGAGCTCCCGCCGATGGAGACATCGCCGACGCCTTCCATCTGAGAAATTTTCTGCGAGAGCTGGGTAGACGCAAAGTCGTACAGCTGCCCCTGACTGTAGGTATCCGAGGTCAGCGTCAGAATCATGACGGGGGCGTCGGACGGATTGACTTTACGGTAGGTCGGGCGGCTGGACATGCCGGATGGCAACAGATTCTGTGCGGCGTTAATGGCCGCCTGTACATCACGCGCCGCGCCGTTGATATCGCGATCGAGGTTAAACACCAGAATGACGCGCGTGCTGCCGAGCGAGCTGGTGGAGGTCATTTCGTTAACGCCTGCGATCCTGCCGAGTGCGCGTTCCAGTGGGGTGGCGACGGCAGACGCCATGGTTTCCGGCGAGGCACCGGGCAGCGAGGCGCTGACCGAGATCACCGGGAAATCCACCTGCGGCAGCGGCGACACCGGCAACAGGCGGAAACCCAGTACGCCACAGAGCGCGATGGCCAGCGTCAGCAGCAGGGTGGCGACAGGGCGGTGGATGAACAGGGCGAAGAACTTCACTCGGTTTCTTCCTCCTGACGCGGCACACGGCGGAAACGCGTCGCCAGACGGTCAAACAGCAGGTAGATCACCGGTGTAGTAAACAGCGTCAGGATTTGGCTCATGATCAGGCCGCCGACCATACAGATCCCCAGCGGCTGGCGCAGTTCCGCGCCGACGCCGGTACTCAGCATCAGCGGCAGCGCACTGAGTAGCGCCGCCATGGTGGTCATCAGAATCGGCCGGAAACGCAGCAGACAGGCCTGATAAATCGCGTCGTAAGGTTTCATGCCCTGTTCTCGCTCCGCCGCCAGCGCGAAGTCGATCATCATGATGGCGTTCTTCTTCACGATCCCGATGAGCAAAATGATCCCGATAATGGCGATCACATCCAGTTCATTCCCCGCCATCATCAGCGCCAGCAGCGCGCCGACGCCCGCTGTTGGCAGGGTGGACAAGATAGTGATCGGGTGAATAAAACTTTCGTACAGCACGCCGAGCACAATGTACATCGCGACAATCGCCGCCACGATAAGCCATACGGTGCTGCTCAGCGCCGACTGGAACGCCAGCGTACTGCCCTGAAAACGGGTAGTGATATCCGCAGGCAGGTTCATCTGCTGTTCGGCCTGCGTGATGGCATCCACCGCTTCACCCAGCGCATAGCCTTTAGCGACGTTGAAAGAGATCGTCGTCGACGGGAACTGGTCGATATGGTTGATCGCCAGCGGTCCCTGACGCTCTTCAATGGTCGCAATGCTGCTGAGCGGAATGGTGCCGCCATCGCTGCTGATGAGGCGCACATCATTCAGCGCGTCCAGACCGGTGTTGTTCGTCGTATCGTGCTCCAGCACCACGCGATACTGGCTGGCCTGCGTATAGATGGTGGAAACCAGTCGCTGACCAAAGGCGTTGTACAGTGCGCTGTCGACCTGTGACATTGTGATGCCCAAACGGCTGGCGCTGTCGCGGTTCACGTTGACGTAGGCGACTGCGGCGCCGTCTTGCCAGTCGCTGCTGACATCCTCTAGCTGGGGCTGTTTTTTCAGTTCGGTCATCAGTTTTGGCACCCAGGCGCTGAGTTCATCCAGCGACATCGCCTGTAGCGTAAACTGATACTGCGTGCGGCTGATTTGGGTGTCGATGGTGAGATCCTGCACCGGTTGCAGATACAGCTGGATGCCGGGAATTTGTGCCGTTTGCTGTTGCAGGCGGCTGATGATCTCTGGAATACGTTCGCTGCGCTCACTGAGCGGTTTCAGGTTGATTTGCAGTCGGCCGCTGTTTAGCGCAGCATTCGTGCCGTCAACGCCGATGAACGAGGACACGCTCTCCACCGCCGGATCTTTCATGATGATGGATGCAACGCGCTGCTGGCGGTCGGCCATATTGCTGAACGAGACCGTCTGTGGCGCCTGCACGGTGCCCTGAATAATGCCGTTATCCTGTATCGGGAAGAAGCCTTTCGGGATCCAGATATAGAGCAGAACCGTCAGCAGCAGCGTACCGAGCGCAACGCTAAGCGTCAGCCACGGATGGTTCAGTACCTTGCGCAGCGAGACGCCGTAGGCATCAATCAGGCGAGTGAAGAAACGTTCGCTGGCACGAGTAAAACGGTTCTGTTTACGCAGCGACTGATGGCTCAGCATTCGCGCGCACATCATGGGGGTGAGCGTGAGCGACACGACGGCGGAAATCAGGATAGACACCGCCAGCGTGACGGCAAATTCGCGGAACAGGCGTCCAACGATATCGCCCATAAACAGCAGCGGGATCAGCACGGCGATGAGCGAGAAGGTCAGGGAAATAATGGTGAAGCCGATTTCCCCTGCGCCTTTCAGCGCCGCGTTAAGCGGCTTTTCCCCTTTTTCGATATAGCGGGCGATGTTTTCAATCACCACGATGGCATCATCCACCACGAAACCGGTGGCGATGGTCAGCGCCATGAGCGTCAGGTTGTTGATGGAGAAGCCGAGGAAATACATGGCGGCAAAGGTGCCAATCAGCGACAGCGGCACGGCGATGCTGGGGATCAGCGTGGCGACGGCGTTACGCAAGAACAGGTAAATCACCATCACGACCAGCGCGATAGCTAACAGCAGCTCGAACTGGACGTCTTTCACCGAGGCACGAATGCTGGTAGTGCGGTCGGTCAGCGTGGTGACCTCTACGGAGTTAGGCAGGCTGGCTTTCAACGCGGGCAGCATCTTACTAATGCTGTCCGTGGTTGTGATGACGTTGGCACCCGGCTGGCGCTGAACGTTGATAATGATCGCCTGCTGCCGATTCGCCCAGGCACCGAGATGAATGTTCTCGGCCGCCTGTTCAATCGTCGCAACATCCTGAAGCCGTATCGGCGCGCCATTTTTCCACGCAACAATCAGCTTGCGGTAATCATCAACGGATTTCATCTGATCGTTGGCGGAGAGCGTGACCGAGCGCGTCGGGCCGTCCAGACTCCCCTTGGCGGAATTCACGTTGGCAGCGGTAATCGCGGTGCGGATCGTTTCGCTGGTCAAGCCGTACGCTGCCAGTGCTGGCGCGTTCAGCCTTACCCGGACCGCCGGACGTTGCCCACCGGCTAACGACACCAGCCCGACGCCCGCCACCTGTGAGATTTTCTGCGCGATGCGGTTGTCCACCATGTCCTGAACTTGTGTCATCGACATGGCGCTGGAGGTGACGGCCAGCGTCATAATCGGCGGATCCGCCGGATTCACTTTGCTGTAGGTTGGTGGGTAGGGCAGATCGTTAGGCAGCAGGTTGCTGGCCGCATTGATGGCGGCCTGCACATCCTGTTCAGCGACGTCCAGCGATAGCTCAAGCTGGAATTGCAGCGTGATGACGGATGCGCCGCCTGCGCTCTGCGTCGACATCTGTTTCAGCCCGGACATCTGGCCGAACTGTCGCTCCAGGGGCGCGGTAATCGCGGAGGTCACCACGTCGGGGCTGGCACCGGGATAGAGGGTAATAACCTGTATTGTCGGGTAATCGACTTCGGGCAGAGCGGAAACGGGCAGCGCCCGATAGCCGATGATACCGGCCAGCAAAATAGCGATCATCAGCAGCGTCGTGGCGACCGGACGCAGAATAAACAGGCGCGACGGCCCACCGCCGCTGGCTGGAACGGTACCCTGCATCAGGATTTCTCCCCAGCGATGGCAGGCGTTTTCTCCGTCAGCGCTGAGGGCACGACTTCCACTTTCGCGCCTTCGGTCAGGCGGTCGATACCGTCAGTTACGACCTTCACATCGGCGTCCAGTCCTGCCGTCACCACAACCAACTGACCGTACTGAATACTGGTGGTGACCTGACGTTTACTGACTTCGTTTTTATCATTCAGAATCCAGACGAAGCGGCCTTCGTTGCCCATTTGCACGGCGGCAGAAGGGGCGACGATGGCGTTTTTCAGCGTATCGACCTTCATGCGGATATTGACGAACTGGTTCGGGAAGAGGGCATCGTCCAGATTATCAAAACGGGCCTTGAGCTTGATCGTGCCCGTGGTGGCGTCGATCTGGTTGTCCATGCTCAGCAGGATGCCCTGCGAGAGTTTCGTTTGATTGGCGCGATCCCAGGCTTCCACCACGGGCGGCTGACCGGACTTCTGCGCACTCAGAATCGTGGAGATTTCCGCTTCTGGTACGGTAAAGACGACATCGATAGGGTAGGTCTGTGTAATCACGACAATACCGTTGGTGTCGCCGCTGGTGATGTAATTCCCCACATCGACCTGCTTTAAACCGATCCGACCGCCGATCGGGGCGGTGATTTTGCTGTAATCCAACTGGAGTTGTGCGCTGGCTACCGCACCTTCATCGGCTTTTAGCGTCCCTTCCGCCTGACGTACAGCGGCGGTCTGTGAATCTAACTCCTGACGGGAGATCAGGTTGGTTTTCACCAACTGCTGATAGCGCGCTAAATCTTGTCGGGCATTAGCCAGTGCGGCCTGATCCTTTGCCAACTGACCCTGTGCCTGCGTCAACTCAACCTGAAAAGGACGAGGATCGATTTCTGCCAGTAAGTCGCCAGCCTTAACCTGTTGCCCTTCCTGAAAGTGCAACGCCATCAACTGACCGTTCACCCGACTGCGCAGCGTTACGGTATTGGCTGCCGTCACGGTGCCTAAACCGGACAGATAATAGGGCACGGAAGCGGATTGCGTCAGCGCTGCCTGCACGGGGGCCAGCGTGCGCATAGCGGCACGGCGTCCGCCGCCGCCGCTGTTGCTTCCCGAATGTGACGTACGGGCGGCGTGCTGCTCACCCGCACCGGAGGTGGCAGGCGACGTCTGGGTAAAATGGCGCCAGATCAGCACGGCAATAGCGATAACGGCGGCAAGTACCAGCAGGCCTCGGATACGTTTGGCATTCATAGTGATGGATCACTCTCTCCAGGTTGCGCGGGAAGCACGGCGTAGCCGCATAGTTCACGCTGCATGTGCGTTGGCTGTCATACCCAGCACGTTAGTAGACCAATGGCCTTATTTTACTAGTTTAAACAAGGGATGCCGGACAAAAATGAAGGAATTATGGAAGATATGTCAGGGTTTGTAGGAAAAAAAATCCGGCAGCACAAGGCCGCCGGATAGCAATGAAAATTTTATAACGCGATGAAGGATTACAGCACCAGACCCGCGATAGCAGCGGAAAGGATGCTCACCAGCGTAGAACCGTAAACCAGCTTCAGGCCGAAACGGGAAACCACGTTGCCCTGTTGTTCGTTCAAGCCTTTAATCGCGCCGGCAATAATCCCGATGGACGAGAAGTTGGCGAAGGACACTAGGAACACAGACAGGATGCCCACGCTGCGTGGAGACAGTTCGCCCGCCACTTTTTGCAGTTCCAGCATCGCGACAAATTCGTTAGAAACCAGTTTGGTTGCCATGATGCTACCAACCTGAAGGGCTTCGTGAGACGGAATACCCATGATCCAGGCGAACGGATAGAACACGTAGCCGAGGACGTCCTGGAAGCTGATGCCAAAAATGGCGCTGAAAACGGCGTTGACCGCGGCAATCAATGCAATGAAGCCGATCAGCATCGCTGCAACGATAACGGCAACTTTGAAGCCTGCCAGGATGTATTCACCCAGCATTTCAAAGAAGCTCTGATTTTCATGCAGAGTACCCAACTGCAATTCCTGCTCTTCACCGACTTTGTAAGGGTTAATCAACGACAGCACGATGAAGGTGCTGAACATGTTCAGAATCAGCGCGGCAACCACGAATTTGGCATCCAGCATCGACATGTACGCACCGACGATAGACATCGAAACGGTCGACATGGCGGTCGCGGACATGGTGTACATGCGTTTTTCGGACATCTTGCCCAGAATGTCTTTGTAGGCAATGAAGTTTTCGGACTGGCCGAGAATCAGGGAACTGACTGCGTTAAAGGATTCCAGTTTACCCATGCCGTTCACTTTGGACAGGACTGTACCAATCGCGCGGATGATGATCGGCAGCACTTTAATGTGTTGCAGGATACCGATCAGCGCGGAAATGAAGACGATAGGGCAGAGCACTTTAAAGAAGAAGGAAATCAGGTTCTTCTCACTGTTAACCATGTCACCGAATACGAAGTCCGTCCCTTGACCTGCAAATCCGAGTAATTTTTCGAAGACTGCGGCGAACCCTTTGACTGCGCCTAAACCAACGTTTGAGTACAGGAAGAAGTACGCGAGCAGAATTTCGATGACGAGTAACTGAATAATGAAACGGATACGAATGCTTTTACGATCGCGGCAGACGAGTAGCGCCAGCGCCGCAACAACAACCAGCGCCAGAATAAATTGCGCGATATGGGACAGGGACATGTGTGCTCCAAATATGAGGCAGGCCTAATTTTCCACGTCATTTTATGTAACGCGTGCATTAAAAATGAGAGGAAGAACGCAAAAAAACAATTATACCTTGGGATTTTATCTAAACTAAATGCTACGTCTCGTTATCTGCGTCTTTCTGTTCATTCATTATTCTTATTCCACACAGAAAGTGGCGCTGCCGTGTTTTGCGTTGCAGGTTGGCGAAGTTTTTATGATGTTTTCTGCATGATTCAAAAGGAGAGTGATGATGTCAGTATCAAATACCACACGTGAGCTTGGACGTTCAGGAATCGTGGTGCCGCCGTTCTCGTTCGGCGGTAATGTCTTTGGCTGGACGGTCGATCAGTCGACATCGTTCAGCCTGCTGGATGCGCTGCTGGCGCACGGGCTGAATTTCATCGATACCGCTGATGTTTATTCGCGTTGGGCTCCCGGTAATCAGGGCGGTGAATCTGAAACCATCATCGGCAATTGGCTGAAAAAAAGCGGTCAGCGTGACAAGGTCATTCTTGCCACCAAAGTGGGGATGGATTTGGGCGATGGCAAGAAAGGGCTGTCTCCTCGCTATATTCGTCAGGCGGTCGAGGCTTCATTACAGCGTTTGCAAACTGACTATATCGATCTTTATCAGGCCCATGCAGACGATAAAGACACGCCGCTGGAAGAAACGCTGGTTACGTTTGATGCGCTGATTAAAGAGGGTAAAGTCCGCGCGATTGGGGCGTCTAACTACAGCGCAGCGCGTCTGGCTGAGGCGCTGAAAGTCAGTAAAGCTAACCATCTGGCGCGGTATGAAACGCTGCAACCGGAGTACAATTTGTACGATCGACAGGGCTATGAAGCTGCGCTGGAACCGCTGGTGCGTGAGCAGAGGATTGGGGTCATTAGCTACTATTCGCTGGCTAGCGGGTTTCTGTCGGGCAAGTATCGCCAGCCAAAAGACGCGTCGAAAAGTGCCCGCGGACAGGGCGTGGTGGAAAAATACCTGAACGAGCGCGGCCGTACCATTTTGGAAGCATTGGATAGCGTGGCGAATGCGCATCAGACGACGCCGTCGCAGGTTGCGCTGGCCTGGTTGATCGCCCGTCCGAGTATCACCGCCCCGATTGCCAGTGCAACATCGCTGGAGCAGGTTGCTGAACTCGCAGGCGCGACGCGGCTGGTACTGCCGGCTGAAGATATTGAGTTGCTGGATCGTGCGAGTCGTTATTAGGACGCGGTTTGCTTCGGCACACTTTTATATTTATGCGGACGTGAAGATGGTTTCGTGCGCGATAATGTCGTGACTTATGATGACCTTGTTGTTATCCGGCGTAAAAAATTATGCATCGGTAGGCTTGACCGCCGAGTGAGCGGCATGGACGCCGCGAAAGCCAGTGCCGCGTCGGGAACGCGTCACTGGCGGCTCGATTAGCGGGCATGAATACCGATGGGATCGCGTAGCGGCATAATTTCCGCCAAAAGCCTAGGGGTCACGGGGCGAGCGGCGTTTGAGCCGCCCCGTGTCGGGCGCGTGCTACGAGGTAGCATGAAAATGACGGTATTATTGCGCACGAAACTGCCCCAATAGTGACATAAAAATGCGACCAAGCAGGTCTAAAACCGCTACCGAGCTTCTGCACCATCATCCTCAAACCAGGCGGCTAGCTCTCGGCGCAGGTTATCCGACTGGGTGCCGAAGATAGCCTGTACCTGATGGCCGACAATAATCACGCCGATAGCGCCCAGTTTTTGCAGGCTGTCGCTGTTGACCAGCCGCAGGCTGTGAACCTCGACCCGCAGGCGGGTGATGCAAGCATCCAGACTGACGATATTTTCTTTGCCGCCAAAGGCGGTGACCAACTGCTGCAAATTTTCTTTGTCTAGCGGTGAAGCGATTTCAATTTCGGTAATTTGCTTACCCAACATTGATGCGAACAATTTCCGAAAATTGTGAATCTTGCCCATCGTAGTCACCTCGTCGTTTGTTTATCAGCGTGCGTAGGATAATGCCGTTCACGTAACATTACTGTTAGGCGACACACGGTGATGATGTTCCGTAGAAACTTCTGCACCGTGCTCGCCCGGTATCGTAAGGCTTAATCAATAAGCATGAGCCTTACTGCAATGCGCGGCGTAGGATCCGGCAGCCGTAGCCTGACAGGTCGAGCGCCCCTGAAAGCGTGCTGCCCGTAGTCATTTCTTCGTAGACGGCAGGCAGCGTGATCTGCTGCGGCGTTGCCGTGTAATTCTGTACGAAGATAAACTCACTTTCCCCGTCATCACGGCGATGAGCGACAATGCCGTAAGGCAGGTCGGTCGGCAGCGCACGCGGTAGATCCAGCGTCTGTATCAGCGTGGTGAAGAAATCACGCTGGAAGGCAAGATCGTTGCGCGACGCGATGTAATAGGCTTGACCCTTGCCGTAATCATTGACCGTAACGGCCGGACGTCCAGCATAGAAATCGCTGTCATAGGTTGCCAGCGCCCGCGCGCCTTCGAGATGAATCAGCTCGCACAGGTGGGTGACCTGATACGGGCCGACCAGACGTTGCTCGTTACCGTCCAGACCGCTGATGCTGTTGCTTTCATGATCGTACAGCCCGTCGATTTCTTCCGCCCAGATCCCCATGATCGGGCGCAGCGGACCGGGGAAGCCGTTTTGGTGACACAGATCGGTTTCGTTGACGACGCCAGACCAGTAGGTGGTGACGAAGCGGCCGCCCTGTTTGACGAAGGCATCGACGCGTTCGGCAAAGCCATCACGCACCATGTAGAGCATCGGGGCGATGACGAGCTGATAGCCGCTGAGGTCGACATCGGCGTTGATGATATCTACCGCTACGCCCTGTTCCCAGAACGTACGATAATGCTCAGTGACGGTTTTTTCGTAGAACAGCCCCGCGTTGCGCGGCCCTTGGGCGTTGTCCATCGCCCAGCGGCTTTCCCAGTCGAAAATGATGGCGACGTTGGCGTCAACCCGACTGCCTGCCACCGGTGCGAGTTTGTTGAGTATGTCACCTAATTCCTGCACTTCACGCCCGACGCGGGTGTCGATATGTCCGACATGATCGACGACGGCACCGTGGAATTTCTCAACGGAGCCGCGGCTCTTACGCCACTGGAAGTACTGCACGGAGTCTGACCCGTGCGCGACAGCCTGAAGTGAAGACAGGATATGCATTCCCGGCTTTTTCAGTTTGCTGATCGGCTGCCAGTTGGTCAGGCTCGGCGTTGACTCCATCAGGTAGAAGGGCTTCCCACCTTTTAGCGTACGCATCAGGTCGTGATACATCGCGGTGTAGGCACCCAGCGTGCAGTCATCTTCTGCGTTATGCCACAGCGGGTAGCTGTCCCAGGAGATAAAGTCGATGACCTTCGCTAACTGCCAGTAGTCGTAATCATAGAAGTATTCCATGAAGTTCGTCGTGGTTGGCAGAGACGGGTTTTCAGCTTTTAGCGGCGCAATTTCGGCGGCACAGAAATCGCTAACCTGTGAGGTGTTAAAGCGTTTCCAGTCCAGATTCAGGCCGTGAATCGACATTTCACCGATGGGTGACGGGGGCTCTAACTGCGACCAGTCGGTGTAGGTGTGGCTCCAGAAGGTGCTCCACCACGCTTTATTCAGCGCGTCTATCGTGCCGTAGCGGGCTTTCAGCCAGTTCTGGAAGGTGCTGCGGCAGGTATCGCAATGGCACTCTCCACCGTATTCGTTGGAAATATGCCAGCCGATCACCGCAGGATGGTGCGAGTAGCGTTTTGCCAACTGGGTATTCATTTGTTTTACTTTTTCGCGATAGTTCGGCGAGCTCAGGCAGTGGTTATGGCGACCGCCATGCAACGCCCGCACGCGGTTGCTACCCACGCGCAACACGTCTGGGTATTTCTGCGATAGCCAGGCTGGGCGTGCGCCGCTCGGTGTTGCCAGAAAAACGAAGATACCGTTGGCATACAGCGTGTCGAGGATGCTGTCCAGCCAGCCAAATTCGTAGCGACCTTCTTCCGGCTCAAGCCCGGACCAGCTGAAAATGCCCACGGACATGACGTTGCACTGGGTTTGCTTCATCATCTCAATGTCTTTTTCCAGCACCTCTGGATCGTCCAGCCATTGGTCAGGGTTATAGTCTGCGCCGTGCAGCAGAACAGGCACCTTGCTGCTTAATGGGGGGAATTTGAACATCGTTCTCTCCTAAACGGGTTGTCAACGTGTTGAATACGGTTTGCGGCTTACTTAAACGCTTTGATGGAAGGCAGTACGTTGCCTTTGCAGTCGAACAGCGCCTGATTTTCCCGCGCGTTGCCTTCCTTCCATTCGTCGTTGTTGTATTTCATGCCTGCTTTCGTAGCCCAGGTTGCGCCGGGAGTGGGCAGCCAGATTGGCTCCCAATAGAAGACGCCTTTGCCACGCTGATTGGGGACGTTGATGACGCTTTGCATCAGATCGTGCAGGTAATTGGCCTGACCCTGGACGGAAGCCGGGTAGCCGCCTGCATCCAGCTCTTTCTGCTGGAAGCTGTTTTCCGCGTTATCGCAGTTTTCGAGCGTGTAGGCATAGGCGGCTTCAACCACAATGATGTCTTTATTGTAGCGCTTGGTGACGTCGTTCATATTGTACTGCAACGCGCTGATAGGGCCGTTCCAGTAGGTGTAGAACGAGGCGCCAATCACATCAAACGGGACGTTGCGTTTGACGATTTCATCGAACCACCAGATAAAGGTGTCGTTTTTGGTGCCCTCTGCCAGATGCAGCATGATTTTGACGTTATTCGCGCCCTGTACGTCCTTCACGCCCTGAATACCGGCTTTCAGCAGCGCCGCGAGGCGATCGAATTCACCGCCGCCCTGACCCCAGCTTTTTCCTTCCGGCCACAGCATCCCGCCGTTCAGTTCGTTACCGATCTGCACCATATCCGGCATGACGCCCGCTTTCTGGAATTCGCTAATCGTAGCTTTGGTGTAGTCATGTACGGCAGTCGTGAGCTGCGCTACGTTGAGGCCAGACCAGGCTTTGGGCTTGTTTTGGTGGGCCGGATCGGTCCAGAAATCGCTGTAGTGGAAATCCAGCAGCACTTTCATGCCGTTCGCTTTGGCGCGTTTAGCCAGCGCCAGCGTGGTCGCCAGATCGTTGTTACCACCGCCGTAACCATTGCCCGCCGCATCTTTCGGATCGTTCCAGATGCGCAGACGGATATAGTTAATGCCGTTTTCTTTCAGGATCAGCATGGCGTCTTTCTGCTTGCCGTTCTCGTCATAAAATTTTCCGCCGTGCTTTTCCACCTCGTTCAGCATGGAAATGTCCGCGCCTTTAATGAAGTCAGCAGGGACGTTCGTCAATTTGTTGATCGTCACATTTTCTGCGGCATACAGGGTTTGCGGCAGGGAGACGGTCAGCAGGCCAGTTGCGAGCATGGCGGCCATCAGTACGCGTTTTTTCATTTTCATTTTACGTTCCTGGAATTTGTACAGATGTTGAGTAATTACCCTTTGGTTCCGCCTGAGGTCAGGCCGGAGACAAAGTACTTTTGCAATGAAAGATAAAGAATGGCGACCGGCACCGCGATCAGCACGGCACCCGCGGCGTAGGTGGTGTAGCTAGCCCCCATCTTCTGCGAGACCAGGTTGTACAGCCCGATGGGCAGCGTGTACTGATCCGGCGTGCGCAGGATGGTGCTGGAGAGAATGAAGTCACCCAGCGGACCGGTAAACGAGAACAGGGCGATCACCGCGATGATCGGCTTGGACAGCGGCATAATGATCTCGATAAAGATGCGGAAGTTACCCGCGCCGTCCATACGCGCGGACTCATCCAAATCTTTTGGAATAGCGTCCAGATAGCCTTTCATCAGATAGGTGTTCATCGGGATCATGCCGCCGACGTAAACCAGCACCAGCGCGATATGGCTGTTCACCAGTCCCAGCATCTGCGCCAGTACGAAAATGGCGATCAGGGCAGAGAACTGCGGAATCATCTGCAACAGCAGAAACAGCATCAGCCCGTTCTGGCGGCCGCGAAAGCGGAAGCGAGAGAAGGAATACGCGGTGAAACTGACGCTGATGAGCGTCAGAATCATGGTCAGGAAGCTGATTTTCATCGAATTCCAGTACCACGCAGCGTAGTCAATCTGGCCGTTAAACAGCTCCTCATAGTGAATGAAGGAGAAGTTATCCGGGATGATCGAGGTGTTGAGCAGGCTGTTGCCGGGGTTGAGCGACGCGCCTACCGTCCAGATCAGCGGATAAATAATGATGACCGCCACGATCGTCAGCAACAGGTAGGTCAGGCCGAGTTTGATAAAATTCTGGCGTTTAACGCTGTGTTTTTTCATCTGCGCGCTTTCCTATGCCATGTTGTCTTGTTTGAAGGAATTGGTAGCGCGGAACTGCCACAGCGCGACGCCCACGACAAAAATCGACAGCAGAATGGTGATGCTGGCTGCGATCGCATATTGGGAAGAAGACATGGTCAGCTTATAAATCCAGGACACCAGAATATCCGTCCCGCCCGCGTTGGAGCCGATCACCGCCGGTCCACCGTTGTTGAACAGATAGATGATGTTGAAATTATTAAAGTTGAACGTGTACTGCGTGATGATGATGGGCGCAATGGAGTAGAGCACCAGCGGCAGCGTGATGGTGGTGAGCTTGTACCAACTACTGGCTCCGTCAATCGTCGCGGCTTCGTACAAATCGTCAGGAATCGCCTGCAATACGCCCGTCGTCATAGCGAACACAAACGGGAAGCCTAACCAGGTTTGCATCAGAATCAGCGCGGTCTTGGTCCAGAACGGATCGGTCATCCACGCTTTAGGCTCAATCCCTAATGCGGCCAGAATGCCGTTATTAATCACGCCAAACGTTTCGTTAAACATCCCTGCGAAAACCAGAATAGTGACGAAACCCGGCACCGCCCACGGCAGAATCAGGATGGTGCGGATCAGCGGCTTAAAGCGCAGGCCTTTCTGGTTCACCAAAATCGCCAGCAGGATGCCCACGGCGCACTGGAGTGTGGTCGCAATCAGCGTCCAAATCACCGTCCATTGCAGCACGTCAAAGAACGTCGAACGCCAGAGATCGAGACGGAAAATGTTGATAAAATTCGTCATTCCCACCCAGTCGACCAGTTTGGCGGGCGGTGTGTGATAGAGGTTGTAATTGGTAAAGGCGATGGAAAAGCCGAAAATAATCGGGAAAACCACGACAAAGACCAGCAGGATGAAGCCGGGCGTGATCATCAGATAAGGGAAGCCTTCGCTCAGCAGCATCTGATATTGCTTCTTCACGCTGTTCAACGGCAGGCCTTTATCGCGTCTGGCACCGCACACGTAAGCATCGCGCAGGCTGAGATAGTAAACGCCGACGCCAAAAGCGGCGACGATCACGCTGATAATGCCTTTTGCCAGCAGAAAAATAGAGTGATCGCGCGGCAGCTCGGTGCCCAGCGTGATGAGTCCCCATGCACCGTTTCGCAGGAAATCATGGAATATGCCGATGAAGCAGGCCATGACGATAAAGAAAAGCGTGCCTTTGACGAACTGGCGATTATAAATCTGTCCGAGTCCGGGGACGAGCGCCAGCAATACAGCCGTTCTGGCGTGGCGACATCCTCTTTCTTGTGGCGTAAGGCCGCTGGCGTTGACGGTCACATCTACCTCCATTCTCTTAAAAACATGGGTATCCCTCACATCCCGAAATCGATTGGGGATGACAAGGGATCCCATGTTGACCCACGGTGGTGCGGGGGATTACTGGTTACTGTGGTTAGCTTCGATCTGCATTTTGATAATCTTCACGGCAGATTCCAGCGCCGCCTTGGTGTCCTGCTTACCGGTCACGCTCAGCTGTAGCGCGCTGTTTGCTGGCGTCCAGACTTCCTGCATTTCCGGTACGCTCGGCATAGGAACGGCATAGCCAGACTGGATCGCGACAGCACGGGATTTTTCATCGTCCTTAATCAGCGGATCGTCAACCAGTGCAGCAATCGGTGGGATTTCACCGGTTAACTGGAAGCGGACTTTGGCGTACTCAGGCTGATTGATGAACTCAATGAATTTCTGTGCCAGCTCTTTGTTTTTGGAGTAGGTGGAAATGCTGTAGCCTTTCACGCCCAGCAGCGAACGTGGATGCTCGCCGTTTGGCAGCAGTGGCAGTGGCGCGACGCCATAGTTTACGCCTGCATTTTTGTACGGCTGGAATGCCCACGGGCCAGTAATGACGGCCGCGGCTTTTTTCTCGGTAAATAGGGAATCGATGGCGTTAGCGCCGGTTTCACCGACGATACCTGGTGGGAACAGGCCATCGGCATAGAATTTCTTGATGTAGTTGACGGCATCAATGGTGGCTTGTTTATCCAAACCGATGTCTTTTACGTTCGGTGAACCGTTGCTGTTCTGCCCGAAAATGTAGCCACCCATCCCAGCGATGACGCCATAGGCGTAATAAATTTCGTCAAATTTCGCCAGCAGGCCGTAACGGCCTTCTGCACGTTGCTGCTTGGAGAAGGTGAACAGGTCGTCAAATTTTTCCGGCGGCTGTGGCATCAAGTCTTTGTTGTACACCAGCACGGTGGTTTCAACGGCTTTCGGCACGCCATACAGCTTACCGTTATAGGTCTGGGCTTCCAGTGCTGGCTTGGTGAAACTCGACAGGAATGTCTGATCCAGCTTCAGTTCGCTAATCAATCCCTGAACCACGGCAGTCCCGACCTGATCGTGTGGCATCACGATCACATCCGGGCCGATTCCTGCCGGGCCATCCAGACGGAGTTTCTCAATCTGCTGTGCGTAAGGCGTTTCCAGCACTTTGATTTTGACATTATTCTGTTTTTCAAAGGCTTTGATCGCGTCGGCGATGCCGTCAGATTTCTTGATATCTTCCCATACCAGAAGTTCTTTGTCGGCTGCCAGCGCTGATTTGCTGAGTACACCGGTGATACCCAGTGAAATCATAATGACGGTGGTCAGTGTTTTCATTTTCATCATTAGTCCTCAAAGCCCTGGTGGGCCCATCATGGTAGGAAATCGTCGCGTACTTTCCGCTTTCGCCGTTTTTGCTGTCTCTGTGCGATGTGGGTGTAACGTTACATCACACGGCAGTACACCGCAGGGAATGAGGCATCTAACAGTACACGTTGTTTGGCGATCGTTGCTGTGTGGCGCTTGACGCTTTATTACGCATTTTCCACAAACTAGGATAACGGTTACACCAATGGCAATTACATTAAGCAGAGTGCGCCACGTCTGCCAGCGAAACATGTAAAGGCTGTGATCTTATGCACAAAAGTAACCCCCTGTTTGTGCAAACGGTTACACCATGCTGTTATATTGCAATTATGACCAGCGTGCAGGTAAACCTGGCCGGATGCTAATGCGTCTGGAAGGGCTACCGAGCCATTTTGAGTAGACGACCATTGGGCCGTTGTGACTCAGCGCTTATATCCTGAAAAGCAAAATTATCAAGAGGTTACCGTTATGGCGTCGATCCAGTTGGATAGAGTGAGTAAGCATTTTGGCAAAACGATTACGCTTCACGATGTGAATCTGACGATTGCCGATGGAGAGTTCGCCGTTTTTGTTGGGCCGTCTGGCTGTGGTAAGTCGACGTTGCTGAGAATGATTGCCGGGCTGGAAGATGTCACAGGCGGTGAAATCATGATTGATGAGGCAGTGGTGAATGATGTTGCCCCCGCTCATCGTGGCGTGGCGATGGTGTTCCAGTCTTATGCGCTGTATCCACACATGACCGTCGCTGAGAATATGGGCTACGGCCTGCGCGTGAATGGTGTCCCGAAAGACCAGATTAAGCACCAGATCGAGATGGTGGCGAAGACGCTGCAACTGTCTCACCTGCTGGAGCGCAAACCGAAAGAGCTATCCGGTGGTCAGCGCCAGCGTGTGGCGATAGGGCGCGCCATCGTGCGTAACCCGAAAGTGTTCCTGTTTGACGAACCGCTGTCGAACCTGGATGCGGAGCTGCGCGTGGATATGCGGTTGCACATCGCCAAACTGCATCAGGAATTGAAAACGACGATGATCTACGTGACGCACGATCAGGTCGAAGCCATGACGCTGGCCGATAAAATCGTGGTCATGAATTACGGCAAAGTCGAGCAGGTGGGATCGCCGATGGAGCTTTATTATCATCCGGTTAACCAGTTTGTCGCGGGCTTTATCGGCTCGCCCAAAATGAATTTCCTGCCTGCGCAGGTCATCGATTGGACGCCGGATAACCTGACGGTGAATATCGCCGATCAGCTACAGCTTGAGCTGCCGATCCGCACCGGTGAACTGAGCGTTGGCAGCACGGTCACGCTGGGGCTGCGGCCGGAACATGTGTCGCCGGAAGGTGAGGGGATTCGCCTGTCATTCGGCTGCGAAGTCGTTGAGCGCTTAGGTAACAGCACCTACCTGTTCGGCCAATGCTGCGGCATTGATAACTTCAAGCTTCTGCTGGCAGGCGACAGCGCCTTCAAGCCGTATGAACACATTGAGGTTTTCTTCTCGCCTAATAACTGTCTGGTGTTTAACGCCGATGGCTTGCGTATCAGTGGCTAATTAAGCGACGGCATCGCTGAATCTCAATAGCCCAAATTCCTACTAAACATAAACAGCGCCCTTAGCGGGCGCTAATTCTGATATTTATAAATCCTCTATTGCGAAATATGTCGCTGCTCTGTGTGTTCCAGGCGTAAAAAATTGCGCTGAGGTGGGCGTGGCCGCCGGATGAGCGGCATGGACGCCGCGAAAGTCTGCGCCGCGTAAGGAACGCGTCGCAGGCGGTCCGAATAGCGGATACGAACGCCGAAGGTATCGCGTAGCGACGCAATTAGCGCTGAAAAGCCAGTGGTCAAGGCGCTGCGGCGATTGAGCGCGCCTTGTCGGGCGTGTGATGACATTACAGATTTTCTCGGTAGTTAACACGCACGAAACTTTCGTACTACCGCACATGATGCAGTGAAAATTTGATAGCGGGTGTTACTCGCAATAGAAAAAGGCTCTCCGCAGAAAGCCTTTTGGGAAATACCCGACGGGAATGATGGGCCCGTCGAGCTGAGGGTTAGTGCGGTATTACCACCAGGCTTCTGCCTGAATACCGAAGTTCACTGCATTGCTGCGATCGTCGTTGAAGGTGTTGCGGTTTTCATTTCCACGGTTTTGGTAAGACACGAAGAAGCGCAGTTCCGGGCGTGTCAGCATAGGAATATCAGCGCTGAAGGCGTGTGCCAGCGTGTATTTCTCACCACTGTATTTGGTTTCTGTACCCGCTTTCCAGCTATCTTTTTTCTGATACGCACCCACTTCCAGATAGGTTTTCTGGTTCTTGGTCCAGGCATATTGGCCACGACCTACCGCAGACAATAATTCTGTGCTGTCGCGCCAGCGGCTGATTTCATCTGCTTTACCGTAGGTCAGAACATGGCTAAGAGAAATATTATCCGTAATCGGTAGATCACCAGCCTGAATGACGCGGTAGCCTTTGGCGTTGCCGTTGACGTTCCAGACGTCATACCAGCCGCCGCCTTGATCGACCATGTTGTGTGCCAGCCCTTTGTCTGCATATTGCAGCACCAGCTTCTGGTTGGATTTGAGGCCAGAGAAGTAGTGGCTGAGCTCGCCGGTGATCATCATCGAGTTTTTAGGATCGAATTTTTGCCCTTCGGCGAGGAAGATATTTTTCTGCGTGTCCGCTTCATTTGGCATCGCGTAGGAGATACCGAACTCCGTCCACGCACCGTCCCACGGCTTCCAGCCCGCATAGCGTGCGTCCAGATAATTGATATTTAGATCGTCGTAGGTATCTGTTCTGCTTTGACATTCCTGACTGTTAATGCTGTTGCTACAGTCGACGTTCATGTTCTCTGCATCGGCACGGATCCAGGCAAAAGAGAACGCCCCTTCACCGGCTTTGATATTTTCGATCCCGGCACCCGCACCGGAGATATTCCAGTATTTGGTATCGATGATGTGTAAGTCATGACGCTGATAGTAGCGTTTCCCCGCCCATACCGTGGCATCCGGCAGGCCAGGCACAAAGCCTTTTGCCTGAAGGTTCAATTGGCGTAAGCCAAATTCGGCATCGTCATTTTTTGTCGTTTCATTATCGTTCGAGCCGTTGGAGAACATGGAAATCATGCTATCGAAGTAAAACGTTTTCCCATTTTCGTTATACAGCTGCTGTCCTAACTGGATTTCGCCGTAGGTGTCATCTTCGTTACCTAATCTTCCTACATAGCTTTTATCGTCTGCCTGTTGTTTTCCGTGGTTTGAAGCCCCCACGCCAGAACGGAAGTATCCTGAAAAATCAACAGAATAAGAAGGGGTTGCCAGCATTGCCAAACTCAGCGCGACGGATGTTGTCAGCAGTTTTCTTTTCATAATATACCTTTCGCTTATTCGGGTAAGAATGTGGATGTTCCAAATAACATGACGTGAACGGAGGTAAATCGTTTCCACTCATGGCGAAGGATTATGGGGGAATAAAATGGCGCGTGACATGATTGTTCTCACAAAATACAAAATAGTTACACCACTATTTACACGGGTGTAATGATATTACAGAGGGTGTTTTGATTATTTATCAGCGCTGTCGCGGTGTTATTTGCTGTGTGATGGTGTGTAACTGGTTACACGTTTTGTTCGCGAGCCTAAAATGCAGCATAAAAATTTTTTATGTCAGAATCGGTGACGTTACATAAAAGGCGTGATGCGATGCCGAGTAGGAAACATTTAAGAAAAATAGTGAAAGAGAGTCTGCGGAAGAGAAGTACAGAACAGGGGGTAAGTGCAGAAAGGCGATCATGTCGCGCTTGCCTGATGCGAAAGAGCAACGCATCGGGCAAGCTGAATGAATAAAAGGTGGTTATTTCTTACGGGCTGGAGGACTGACAGAATGGCGGCGTACTAGCGTCGGGCTAAACATGTTCGTGGTTTCACTGAGCTGTTTACCATGGGATAACGCGATGGCTAATTCTGCGGCCTGAATGGCCATGGCGGAAACCGGATAGTGCACGGTCGTCAGACGAGGGCGAAGGTAGCGGGCGATCAATACGTCATCAAACCCGACCACCGACATATCCTGCGGTACGCTGATGCTGTTATCGCTCAGGACAGAAAGGGCACCTGCGGCCATGGAATCGTTGTAGCACACCACCGCCGTCATGTTGCCGCCCCGACTCAGCAATTCCATCATGGCGGATTCACCGCCCACTTCGTCCGGTGAGGCACGGGCAATGAGGCGTTCATCCCGTGTGATGTCGTGCTCTTGCAGCGCATCCACATAGCCTTGCAGGCGGTCGGCGGAGTCAGAAATTTGGTGATTAGAACAGAGAAAACCGATCCGCTGATGCCCTTCCTGAATTAAATGGCGCGTTGCCAGCCAGGAGCCATAGCGATCATCGAGTGCAACGCAGCGGTTTTCATAACCGGGTAACGTACGGTTGATGAGTACCATGCCAGGAATGTGGCTCATTAGTGCCGCCAGTTCCTCATCTGAAAGCATTTTTGCATGCACGATCAGCCCCGCGCAGCGGTGGCGAATTAGCTGCTCAATGGCTTTCTTTTCCTGCTCGGCATTGTGATAGCCGTTACCAATGAGCAGAAAGTTGCCAGTTGCCTGGGCAATTTGTTCGACAGATTTCACCATTGTCCCGAAAAAGGGATCGGACACATCCGCGACAACCAGCCCCATGGTCTCCGCACTTTGGTGCGCGAGCGCTCTGGCATTGGCGTTTGGATGATATTGCAGCTCCGCCATGGCCTTGTGTACGGCTTCCCTTGAGGCGGTACTGGCTTTGGGCGAGTTATTAATCACGCGCGAAACCGTAGCGACTGATACACCTGATAGACGAGCAACATCCTTTATTGTGGCCATTGGCATTCCTGAGCGGTCAAAAGCGTGGTGAGGCGGACCGCAGCCTAACGCACAAGTTAAAAGAAAAAATCGATTACTTATATTTATAAATGTACAGGTTTTTGGGGGATGTTACCTATCCGACCACCTTTCCTTTTTGATCCAGACCGTACTTATGTGATCGCTATCAACAATCATCGGTCATTTCTCTCTTCCAAAATACCATGCTGAGGTTTAAATTTAGGGTAACCGATTACACTTATATGGCGGCTAAACGATAGCTGACTATCGTTATTCAGCATTGCTACAGCTATTTTATCCATGCCATATAGTGAAACTGATTACATTAAGAGGTTTTTCTGGCTGAGTTTACAGACTGACCTGATGCCTCTCCGAGATCTCTGACGGACTGTTAGCGCCATACAATGGGTTGCGGATGGTGCCGCGGTTGTACCGAATTTGTGTTTTGTATTGAGGAATAGCTTATGCAGTTTGAGCCGACTGAACATCCGCATCGCCGTTTTAACCCGCTGAAAGGCGAATGGATTCTGGTTTCTCCGCATCGCGCCAAGCGCCCCTGGCAAGGGCAGCAGGATGAACCGGATCGCGCCACGCCACCGCCTTACGATCCAACTTGCTATCTGTGCGCGGGCAATAAACGCATTACTGGCGATATCAACCCGCACTATCAGGGCACCTTTGTTTTTACGAACGACTTTTCGGCTCTGATGGAGGACACGCCGGATGCCCCATCGGGCGACGACGAGCTTTTCCGCGTGCAGCAAGCCCGTGGCGTCAGCCGTGTCATCTGTTTTTCTCCCGATCACAGTAAAAGTCTGCCACAGCTTTCGCTGCCAGCGCTGAAAGCGGTGATTGATACATGGAGCGATCAGACTGAGGAACTGGGCAAGCGGTATCCCTGGGTTCAGGTTTTTGAGAATAAAGGGACGATGATGGGGTGCTCCAATCCCCATCCGCACGGGCAGGTCTGGGCTAACGATTTTCTGCCGAACGAAGTACAGCGTGAGGATGAGCAGCAACGCGATTATTTCTCCCGTCACGGTTCGCCGCTACTGCTGGACTACGTTCGCCGCGAGCAGGCTGACGGATCGCGCATCGTGGTGGAAACGGAGCACTGGCTAGCGGTTGTCCCTTACTGGGCGGCGTGGCCGTTTGAAACGCTGGTCCTGCCTAAGTTTGCCGTACAGCGGTTGCCGCAGCTCAATGATGTTCAGCGTGACGATCTGGCGCTGATCCTGAAAAAGCTAACCAGCCGTTATGACAACCTGTTCCAGTGTTCCTTCCCCTATTCGATGGGGTGGCATGGCGCGCCGTTTAAGGGGGATGACATCGCACACTGGCAGCTGCATGCACATTTCTATCCCCCGTTATTACGTTCCGCCAGCGTGCGCAAATTTATGGTCGGCTATGAAATGCTGGCTGAGACACAGCGTGATCTGACGGCAGAGCAGGCCGCTGAACGTTTACGCAGCGTGAGTGATATCCATTTTCGTGAGCAAATTTGAGGTCATTTTATGAGCCGTATTGATTCTCTACGTCAGTTAACCGAGTCTGTTTTTGTCCGATTATTTGGCTATGCGCCACATGCGGCTATTCAGGCTCCCGGTCGGGTCAACCTGATTGGCGAGCACACCGACTATAACGATGGCTTTGTCTTGCCTTGTGCTATCGATTACCAGACGGTGGTCAGCGCAGCGGTACGTCAGGATGGCATCGTGCGGGTGGTCGCGGTGGATTTTGACAACCAGCAGGATGAATTCGATCTCGCCAAAGAGATCGTGCCTCACCCGGACTACACCTGGGCGAACTATATCCGTGGAACAGTGAAGTTTTTGCAGGCGCGTGGCCTGCCGCTCACCGGCATGGATATGGTGGTCTCCGGTAATGTGCCTTCTGGCGCAGGGCTAAGTTCTTCGGCCTCGCTGGAAGTGGCGATCGGGCAGACGTTCAAAGAGCTGAATAATCTGGATATCAGCCAGTTGGATGTGGCGTTGAACGGCCAGCAGGCGGAAAACGATTTTGTCGGCTGTAGCTGCGGCATTATGGATCAGTTTATTTCCGCTCAAGGGCGTGTCGGTCAGGCGCTGTTGATTGACTGCCGCTCTCTGGAAGGACGCACTGTGCGTATGCTCGACGGCGTTGACGTTCTGATCGTGAATTCAAACGTGCGCCGTGGGCTGGTGGACAGCGAATACAACACGCGACGCCAGCAGTGTGAAGCGGCGGCGCGTCACTTTAACGTCAAGGCGCTGCGTGATGTTTCACTGGCACAGTTTGAAGCGGGAATCGAGGGGCTGGATCCGGTAGCGGTACGCCGTGCGCGACACGTTATTACCGAGAACCGCCGTACGCTGGAAGCGGCTGATGCACTGGCGCGTCAGGATGCGCACCGTTTGTTTACGCTGATGGCAGAATCACATATCTCCATGCGTGACGATTTTGAAATTACCGTGCCGCCAATCGATGCGCTGGTGGATCTGATTCAGGAGTATGTCGGTGAGCGGGGCGGTGTGCGTATGACCGGCGGCGGTTTCGGTGGCTGTATTGTCGCCCTTATCCCCTCGGCGCTGACGGATGAAGTCAAACAGGTGATTGAACGGGAATATCCGGCACGCACCGGCCTTCAGCCGTCCATCTATCTGTGTCAGGCATCCGGCGGTGCGGGTCGCGTGAGTTAAGTTCAGGCTGGGAAAGGTGAGGGGGACCTCACCTTTTCAGTTTATTGTCGAGCTTGTGTGGAAATAGAAACATTAACGTCACGGTTAAGCTGGCGCAGAGCTAACTCTATCGTTTCAACTTTTGATGAATGTTCAACGTCCAAAAGGCGATCAATTTGCGGACCTTTTTGGCCTAACCGTCTGGCAAGTTCAGCTTTACGCGTTCCTGTTTCAATCATTGCATTATGTAATGCAGCCTTCATCGTCACTAATACTGGGATCGTGACAACGTGCTCTCCTGCTATTGGCGCGCTAGCGTAAGGAACAGGGCGGCGTTCTTCAATTTCGATGGCTATGGCGGTAACAATTCCGTCAACAGATTCCAGAAGGGCTGAGTCAACGGAGTCACCAACCGAATTCATTAATGGCAAATCGCGGCAGGAAACCACGTATTGTCCGGTCGCGTCGTCGAGTTCCAGTTTTACGGGATAGTTGAACATACTTTTACCTCTAAATGGGGTTTTCCCCCTATGTAACGAGAATCACACTGACATAGATTATAGTGGTATCGACTTAATCAGATTAGTGGTTCTTCTAACCAATTCGCTGAATTTACAGAAATTTTGGTTTATGAGATAGCCAAATTGGCTGGTAAGCCTTAAGTATCATAGTCCCAAATCTTTCATGATTTTCTTACGAAGAGGCTCAGGTAGTTCTTTTGCACCATGAAAAGGCAGAACGGAGGCCTTTCCGTTTAATTTAACTTTAAGGTGGCTCCCACCTCCTGATGCTTTAGTCAATTCTGCTCCTTGTTGTAGAAGCCAGCGTCTGAATTCAGAGTATTTCATTTGGCATCCCGCCATTTTGCTCAGTTTTTATTCTATAGATACATTAACTTATTTGTATTAAATAACAACTTTTATGATTAAAAATAACTCATTAATGTTGTTTTTTGTCTTTTATCCAGGCAGCAGGAACAGCGTCGCCAGCCCGAGGAAGATAAAGAAACCGCCAGTATCGGTAATGGCCGTAATCATTACGCTGGAGCCGACGGCCGGATCGCGGCCGAGTTTCATCATGATCAGTGGGATAGCGACGCCCATCAGTGCGGCGAGCAGCAAGTTCAACAGAATCGCCAGCATCATCACGCCCCCCATCGCGGCGCTGCCATAGAGCAGGAAGGTCACCACGCCCATAATCGTGCCCCATATCACCCCGTTTACCAGCGCAACGCCTAATTCTTTCAGTAGCAGGTATGATTTTTTGCCGTGTTCCAACTGATGCAACGCCAGTGCACGCACGATCATCGTGATCGTCTGGTTACCCGTATTCCCGCCAATTCCGGCGACAATCGGCATGAGTGTCGCCAGCGCTACCAAATGGGATAGAGTGTGCTCAAACAGGCCGATAACCCGCGAGGCGATGAGCGCCGTACACAGATTGATGGCCAGCCATGCCCAGCGATTGCGGAACGATTTATACACGGGCGCGTAGACGTCTTCAGAAGGCGTTAACCCCCCTGAACGTCGCAGGCTGCTGTCGCTTTCTCGGTTCACGACGTCGAGGATATCCTCAATCGTCAGGCGTCCCATGAGTTTCCCTTTGCTATCGACCACGGCGCTGGAAATTAAGTCGTAACGTTCAAAAGCCCCTGCGGCTTCTTCGACTTTATCTTCGGGCTGGAACCTCAACGGCTGATCGTCCATAACGTCATTAACCAGAGCCTGAGGTGAGTGGAGCAGAATGCTGGCCAGCGACAGCTCGCCGATCAGCGTATTTTTGCGATCGGTGACGAACAGTTTGTCGGTGGAATTGGGGATGGTTTTACGGTAGCGCAGATAGCGCTGTACGGTCGCGAGTGTGACATCGGCGCGCACGGTGATGAGCTTGAAATCCATCATGTGGCCGAGGCAGTCTTCATCATAATTGATGGCGGCGCGTAGCTGCGCGCGCTGCTTCGGCTCAAGCGAGGTCAGTATTCTGCCCAGCAGGTGGCGGGGGACGAGGCGAGACAGCTGAGCCTGTTCATCAACATCCAGAATCCTAACTGCTCTCAGGATTTCCTTGTCCTGCATGTCGCCGATCAGATCGTCAGAAATGCTGTCAGAGGCCTCAATCAACACGCGGCCGCGCTTCTCTACAGGAATAAGCCGCCAGAGCGCCAGCCGTTCATCCTGCGGTAAAGATTCCAGCATGTCGGCAAGGTCAGCGGCATGTAGCCCGATGATAAGCTCGCTGATTTCTGCGGTTTGATCGAGCAGGATGCTTTTTTCACGCAGTCTGATTTTGTTATTTAATGCAGCGCTGTCGCCCAACGTGGCGTCATCGCGTTCCGTAACGCGCGGTTGCCGGTTGATAATGTCTTCAACCAGTTCTTTGTTTTCCAACAGCAGAAGGGAGATGCGGCGACGGAGGTCGGTAAGTTTTTTTACACTCGACATAATGTTTTATGCTCGATCTGTTTTTTATCCGTGTTTTATTAAACGTAGCGCAAAATCAGTGGATTAAGAATAGGATTACTGGCGAATCGCAGTCTGAAAAATGTGCGAGAGTGCCCAGACGTGTTTTTGATGCCCTTTTTTATCTAATGAATTATTAAATCGCTTGCTACTTAGTTTTTGGCGATATATAGTCAATTCCAGAAACATAACCGATACCGATACCGATGGCAGAGACGATGAACGACAACGCTTACAAACTGGATGGACAACTGTGCTTCGCACTGTATTCAGCCAATCTGGCGATGAATAAACTGTATCGTCGTTTGCTGTCTGAGCTGAATCTAACCTATCCCCAATATCTGGTCATGCTGGTGTTGTGGGAGCGCGATGGTTTGACGGTGTCTGAACTGGGCGAGCGTCTGTATCTCGATTCCGCTACGTTAACGCCGTTGCTCAAGCGGTTACAAAGTGCAGGCTTAGTCGTGCGTAACCGGGGAACAGAAGATGAGCGTCAGGTGCTGGTTGGTTTAACCGAAGCAGGGCGAGCACTTCAGCAACAGGCGAAAGCGATTCCTGAAAGCGTGTTTTGCGCGACGGAATGCCATCTTGACCAGCTACAGACGATCAAAAAAGATTTAGAGACGCTGCGTAAGAATCTGATTGGGCATCTTTGAAAATACTGGCGGTTATCTTGTGCATCCGCAGTCCGTCAGACAGCGTTATATTTGTTAAGTAGTCTGTTTTTATGTGGTTTTCTTTATGTAATTAAGTAGTTTGCGATTTAATTTTTTACTATGTAATTAAAGCCTGAGCAGCATCTATATTGCCTTAGGCCATTCCCTAACTATCTGGAGTCACATTATGTCTATTGAAAAAGTATTATACGTTGCCCATGCTCAAGCTACCGGTGGTCGTGATGGCCGTGCGGTGTCTTCCGATAAAGCGGTTGATATTAAATTGACGACCCCGCGTGAACTGGGTGGTGCAGGCGGTGAAGGGACGAACCCAGAGCAGCTGTTTGCTGCGGGCTATTCTGCCTGTTTCCTTGGCGCGATGAAGTTTGTCGGTGCGCGTGAGAAAATCGCTGTCCCTGCTGATACCACGGTAAACGGTAGCGTAGGCATCGGTGCCATCCCGACAGGATTTGGTATTGAAGTCGAACTGACGATTTCCCTGCCGGGTCTGGATCGCGCGGTGGCTGAAGATTTGGTGCAGAAAGCGCATATCGTTTGCCCATACTCCAATGCAACGCGTGGCAACATCGATGTGACCCTGACTATCGTCTAAGTCCGGCTTGAAGTCAGTACATGATTGATCGAGGAACTCGATTGATTGATAAAAACGGTGGCTGCGAAGATTCGCACTGCCGTTTTTTTATGACGGATATCCTCATCCGTCACCCTTCGGGCCGTTGCTACGCAACGTTGAAAAACGTTCCCGACGTTTTTTTATGACAGACATCTCGTCTGAATAGGTAACGAGTACGGGCGTAAAATAGCGGGCACGGGAATACGAAGGCAGCATGCCTGATGAAGAAAAAGAGAAGATAAGAAACGAGTTGGTTAAGCGCTACTCTTTCTGATTGACGAGTACGTTGGCAGGGAGCAGTAATTGTTCAGCACGCTGCTGCTGTTTGTCTTGGTGATGACCAAACGCGGTGATGGTGGAGTAAGCAAAGCGGCCTAAAAGAATAATAAAGCTGATGAGTAAAACGGCACGGGCGATCCGAGAGCCACTTCGCCGCGGGCGTATCGATAATCGTCGTTTATGGGTAAGCGTGGACATTACCGGTTAATCCTCTGTGAAAGCGAACATTCGCTGTTGTTTATTTAGGCACAAGCGGTAGGCGAGGTCAATCTGCTGACGTGAAAAATATGATGACCGATTTCGGTTTTCGCACGTTCGGTATAAGCATAAAGGGAAGCGTGAAGGGGGGAAGAATAAGGGGACCGAAAGTACCACCAAAAACCCGCTCAAAAACGGATAAGCGGGTTGTGTGGTGCAAGGGATTACGCCGTAGTATTGACGTTACGCCCAATCGCCGGATTTACTGGCAGAGGTGGTAATGCCTGCAAAATGCCGGAAACGACGGCCTCTTGGCTATCGAGCGCTTTTTTCAGCACAAGCGCGCTGGCCTCACTGCTAGTACGCATGTTGCTGAGGTCGGTCGCGAGTGATGCAATCTGCGATACATCCATTTCACTCTCCTTAATACTGAGTTGGATTGATGTCCGGTATGGAAAGGAAGCGCACCTTTCCGCCGAGGTTGCATGATGTTGGCGAAAATTCTCGCCAGCCATCATTTTGGTATCGGCCCCATCTCTGTAAACTTTACGTTAACCGGGCTTCACCGGCCAGTCTGGTTGCACAATTTTTCGTCACGATACTGTTCGGCGTACGCTCGGATTACAGACAAAATCCCAGCAATCAGGCTTTTTCTTCCTCAATCATCAGCTTCCAGCCGGTGACGTCCTGCCAGTATTCCTGTTCCCGTTCCAAATCCAGCTGTACCAGCGTGTTGTTGGTAAAGAAGTCACGTGGGAACGTCAGCGTCCAATAGTTGTCATCGGTATGCAGCCGTAGCGATTCCGGCGTTGTCGTTGCCTGACGCTGGTTATTCAACAGCGTGGCAAGACGCAAGAGCTGCACCATGGGCAAATACTGTTTCTTTTTGAACAGGTTCAACCGCGGCAATTCTTCCAGCTTGATCGCTTTACGGTGCAATCGCACGATCATGGACAGCACAAGCTGCTGTTCCTGATTGAAGCCGGGCAGGTTAGTGTTTTGCAGAATGTAGGCGGAATGACGGTGCATACCGCTATGGTTAATGCCCAATCCAACCTCATGCAGCATGGAAGCCCAGTTCAAAATAGCCTCAAGCTGTGGATGCACCAGGTTAGGATTTTGTTCTGCCCATTGTGCATAAAGCTGCTGCGTGGTTTCCCGCACGCGTCGCGCCTGCTCACGGTCGATATTGTAATGGGTCGCCAGACTCTGCGCGGTACGGATACGAATATCCTGATGGCGGAAACGCCCTTCCATTTCGTACAGCACGCCTTCACGCAGCGCGCCATCGGACAGGCGTAGTTCTTTGATCGCCAGCGCATCAAAAATACCGCACAGGATAGCCAGACCGGGCACCAGCACCGACTGACGGTCTTCGGACAAGCCCGGCAGGCTCAGTGCTTTGAAGTGCTTAAACTGCAAGATCTGTGTGCGTAGCATTTCTAGCCGCTCGGGAGTAATCAGGCCGTCTTTCTCTCCCATCTCCACCAGAATTTCGTGCGTGGCTTTGATCGTTCCAGACGCGCCGAGGGCGAATTTCCAGCCGTATATGCGGTATTCCCAGGACAGCGTCTCCAGCTTTTGTGCCGCGGCCAGCCGGGCGCGCTTGAAGTTGGCTTCGCTAATTTCACCATTCGGGAAAAACTGCTGTGCAAAGCTGACACACCCCATTCGACGGCTTTCCACCAGCATCGGCTCGAAATCTTCACCGATGACCAGTTCTGTAGAACCGCCACCGATATCGATGACCAGCTTGCGGCCTTTTTCCGGCTGCGTATGCTCCACACCCATAAAAATCAGACGGGCTTCTTCATGGCCGGAAATGATCTCTATCGGATAGGGAATGATATCCGCCGCGCGGCGCAAAAATTCCTGCGCGTTAGCCGCCTGACGCAGCGCGTGCGTGCCGACGATAGATACGTTCATTGCGGGGAAGCCTTGCAGCCGTTCAGCAAACAGCGCCAGACAGCTCAGGCCGCGTTGAATGGCTTCTTCGCTGAGCACATTTTTGCTGTCCAGCCCATCGGCCAGATGTACCCGCTGTTTTAAACGCCCCAATACCTGAAGCGCACCGTTTACCACGCGTGCGATCACCATGTGAAAACTATTGGAGCCCAGGTCGATAGCCGCGAATTCTTGCGGCTTTATCTCGGTTTTTTCATTGTTCGTTAACGGCATTATTCAGGCTTATCTCCAGGTTGCTCCAACGCCTTGATGTAGTCGTAAATGGCATTTTGCGCGCGTACTTTACGCTTGTTGCCGCGTGAGACATAGCGGTTGCTCGATTCTTTATCAATGACACGGGCTTTCACCGTATCGCTGAACAGAATATCCAGCGTTTCCAGCACGCGGTTTTTCAAAATGGGATCCAGGATTTCCACTGCGACTTCAATGCGATAATCAATGTTGCGTGTCATCCAGTCTGCGGAAGAGAGGTAGACTTTCTTGTCTCCGCCATTGTTGAAGACATACACCCGATCGTGTTCCAGATAGCGGTCAAGAATACTGATGACCTGAATATTTTCACTGATCCCAGGTAAATTAGGGATAAGTGAACACATGCCACGTACCAGTAGATTGATTTTTACGCCCGCAGAGGAAGCCTGATACAGCTTTTCTGCCAGCCCTTTATCCACCAGATTATTTACCTTAAGCGTAATGCCTGCATCACGATTCGCCAGCGCATTTTCGATCTCGGTATCGATCAATTTGTAAAGCTTGTCGCGGGAGTTTTGCGGTGACACCAGCAGGTGCTCGAAGCTGACCGGGCGGTAGGGGTTTTCAATGAAATTGAAGACGCGACGGACTTCGTTGGTAATGCGTTCGTCGGCGGTCAGCAGCGAGTAATCCGTATACAGACGGGCAGTTTTTTCGTTGAAGTTACCGGTGCCGATATGCGCGTAACGTACGATGTTTTCCCCTTCGCGGCGGGAAATCAGGAACAGCTTGGCGTGAATTTTCAGCCCTGGCACCGAGAAAATAACGTGTACGCCCGCTTCCGTCAGGCGTTTGGCCCAGTGGATATTTGCCTCTTCATCAAAGCGCGCCTGTAGCTCGACCACGACCGTCACTTTCTTGCCGTTGTGCGCCGCATGGATCATCGAATTAATGATACGCGAGTCTTTGGCAACGCGGTAAATATTGATTTTGATGGATAGCACGTTAGGGTCAAAAGAGGCTTGTCGCAACAGCTCTAATACGTGCTCGAAGGTGTGGTACGGGTAATAGAGCAGCACATCGCGCTCACGGATCGCATCAAACCCATTGCGAAAATTGTTGAACCCGGTGTGCCGCAGGCGGGGCAAGGGTTTGTTGACCAGATTGGCGCGCCCGACGTTCGGGAAAGAAATAAAGTCTTTGAAATTATGATAACGCCCGCCGGGGATAACGGAGTCAAAGGAGGAGATCCCCAGCTTCTCTTGTAGCATCGCGACCATGGCGTCCGGCATGTCGCGCTGATACACAAATCTCACCGGCTCTGCGGTTAAGCGCTGCTTCAGGCTGGAAGACATCAGCTCTAGCAGGCTGGATTCCATTTCCGTCACCAGATCGTATTCCGCATCGCGCGTCATCTTCATGGAGTACGCGTTCAGCGCATCATAATCAAAGAAGCCCTTGAAGATATCATCCAGACAATAACGCAGAATGTTATCGATGAGGATCATGGTTTTACGGCGGCGCGGGGCTTCCGCTGGTAGATTGACGAAGCGCGGTATTTTATCCGAAGGAATTTCCAGCAGGGCGTAACTGATCTCATCACCACGAATAATTTCGACGGCAAGGTAGGTATAGTTATCCTTCAGAAACTCCACCAGATTGGTTTCGTTAAAGATGAGTATTGGCGTGATGTGCGGGCGCAGATATTGCCGGAAGTATTCCCTCAGCCACTCTTGCTGATTCGGGGAAACCTGACGCTCATTGACCAGAAAAATCTGGTTACGCGCCATCTCCAGCAGCAGTTCGTTGTACAGGCTATCGAAGATTTGATCGGTTTTGAGAACACGCGCCTGAATTTTGCCTAATAGGTGTCGCAGATTGCCGTCCAGACCTTGCTCTTCGTTAATCAGAATGCGTCTTTTCAAATCGGCAAAACGGACTTTATAAAATTCATCAAGGTTGCTGGAGTAAATGCCCAGAAAGCGCATACGTTCGATTAACGGATTGCTTTTATCTGCTGCTTCCTGAAGTACTCGTTCATTAAAGGATAACCAACTTAATTCTTTCTCTATATAGAGTTTGTCCTGACCCATTGTCACTCCGCTCAACGCATGTACTGAAGGTTCATCCAATATTCATACCCTTCCTTTGTGGAGATAGGGTACAACAACATTATGGCGTGTTGATGACGATAAAATCTAATTCATAGACAGACTTACCATTGTCATATTATGGGCGTAAAGGCAACATATGCTACCCGCAATACGTTAGCAACACGACTCTGGCGGCTTCACTCTAACGGCGAGAATAATGGTAAACACAGGCAACACATCACAGTATCGGGATCGTCGGCGAGCGTGGATCGATCGCTTGGTTCACCGCATTGTTGCGGGCAGTGGGCTGCTGGTGCTGGCTATGCTGTTGTTAATCTTCTTCTATCTCTTGTATGTGGTGACGCCACTGTTCCTTTCGCCCACCGTTAATGGCCAAAAAACGGTGCCACGCCACGGTACGGAACCGTCGCTGGCGCTGGGGCTTAGCGACAACGGGCAAATCGGGTTTCGCATTGACAATCAGGGCTATGGCGAGTTTATTCCGTTTGCGGAAAATCAGCCCATGTCGCGTATTCAGTTGGTTCCCGCGCTGAGCTTACTGGCGCAGAGTCAGGGTGAGCGACAGGTTTATGCTCTGAGTCAGCCAGATGGCCGTTTGGTTTTCGTGCAGCCTATATTGTCACGTATGTTATCGCGTACGGAAAACCGTGCCCCTGTCTGGAATTATCCGCTGGGTGAGCAGGCCTATTCGCTGGGTTTACCTGCGCAGCCGCTGCGTCATCTGGCCGTGGCGGCAGTAGGTGAAAAGCAGGTTGTTGTGGCGGCGATCGGGCGGGAAAATGCCTTGATCATCGCTGATATTGATGAAAACGGCGCGCGGCAACGGGCACAGATTACGCTTCCGGCGGGTACGATTAACCAACTGCTGCTGACGCCAGACGGGCAGCAGGTGTATTTGCTCAGCGGTAAGACATTAACGCTATGGCAGGTGGGGGCTAACGCGCTGACGCTGCGGGAAGAGCGTCAGTTACAGCTGGCGGAACCGTTGCATCTGGCGCTGTTGTCCGGTGGACGATCGCTGCTGGTGCAGGCCGCTGACGGGCGGATTAGTCAATGGTTTGACGTTCCGGGCGAAAAGGGCGCGACGCTGACAGAGACTCGTCAGTTTCCGCACGTTGTGGGCGAATCGGTGTTGTTGGCAACGGAGATGCAGCGGCGCGTCTTTGCCATATTGAGCGCACAGGGTGAGCTGTCGCTGTTTGCCAGCAAGCAGTCGCATGCGTTGCTGACGCAGACGCTACCGGCTCATGCACAAAAGCTGGCATTTTCGCCGCGCGGTTCAGCTTTGCTGGTTGAAACGGCTCAGGGCTGGCATCGCTATCAGGTTGATAACCCGTATCCTGATATTGGCTGGCGCGGGCTGTGGCAAAAGCTGTGGTACGAGAACTATCCGGAGCCTGCCTATATCTGGCAATCCACGTCGGCGGATGACAGCTATCAGGCCAAATTCAGCATGATGCCGCTGATGCTGGGCACGATGAAGGCCGCGATTTACGCCATGCTGTTTGCCACGCCGCTGGCGCTGTCCGCTGCGATTTATACCGCCTGTTTTATGTCGCCGACGCTACGACGCTGGATTAAACCCACGCTGGAAATCATGGGCGCACTGCCGACGGTGGTCGTCGGTTTGATTGCGGCTATCTGGCTGGCCCCGCATTTTGCGACCTATCTGTCCGCGATTCTGGTCATGCCGATTTTATGGATGCTGGCCGTGCTCGGCTGCGGCTGGCTGATTGAATGCCTGCCGACGCGCTGGCGCGTCCGTTTCCCTGCGGGCTGGGACGTGCTATTCCTCATTCCCACGATCTTGCTGACATTTGTGGTCGGCTGTTGGCTTGCGCCGCGAATGGAGATCTGGGTGCTGGGGCAGCCGCTGTACCAGTGGCTGGGTGATGATTTTGTGCAACGCAATACGCTGGTGGCGGGCGTTGCTCTTGGCTTCGCGCTAATCCCGCTGATTTTTTCGCTGGCGGAGGATGCTTTGTTCAGCGTACCGGCTCGTTTAAGTCAGGGATCGCTGGCGCTGGGGGCGACGGCGTGGCAAACCCTGTGGCGCGTCGTGCTGCCGTCCGCCAGTGCCGGAATTTTCGCCGCACTGATGCTGAGTTTTGGCCGCGCCGTGGGGGAAACCATGATTGTGCTCATGGCGACGGGCAACACTCCGATTATGGATGAAGGTCTGCTCCAGGGGCTGCGTTCGCTGGCGGCGAATATCGCTATTGAAATGCCGGAAGCGGTGACGAACAGCGGTCACTATCGGGTGCTGTTCTTAACGGCATTAACGCTGTTTGTTTTCACGTTCATCGTGAATACGCTGGCTGAAACTATCCGGCAGCGCTTACGCCAACGCTACCGTGATGAAGGAGAAAACGCGTGAAGCGCTGGTTCCGTTCGGGAAGGCCCTGGGTGTGGCTGACCGCATCGTCAATTTCCATTAGCCTGCTGGCGATGTTGGCAATCATTGTGTTGCTGGCCGGGCAGGGCATGCGTTATCTGTGGCCGCAGCCTGTCTGGCTGCTGACGTTACAGCCGGAACAGGGGGCGCAACGTGCGCTGATAGGGGAAATTTATGCCGAGCAGACGCTGTCGCGCCAACAGCTGGAACAGGCTGGTTTGTCCCCTTCGTCTGAGGATGCTGAAACACGCTATTTGATCAAAATTGGCCAGCGCGAAATTCATGGGCAGAGCTTTCGCACGCTACTGTCGCGCGACATTGTCCACTTTGATAAACCCGCCGACATTTTGGTGTTGAAGCGGACGAACAATGGCACTGCTTATGGTTATCTGGCTGGCATGTTGGAGGGCGAGCAGCCGCTGGTGGCAACGGATCTTCCCGCCACCTTACAGCATCGGGTCGAGCAGGTGCAGGGATTGCTTGCGAAGACGCAGGCCATCCGTATGGGGGAGATGGCGAAGATCAACCAGCAGTTTGAGACGCTGCGGCTGGAAGAGAAAAAGCGGCAGCAGAGTAAGACGCTGGATAATCAGGCGTTAGCCCGTCTTCAGGCTGAGCGCATTGAACTGCAACGCCGCTTTGATGAACTGTCGCGCCAGCTAACCTCACTCAATCAGGACATTAATCGCGATACCGTGCAATTGCGGGACGCGAACGGCAGCATCCATCTTATTCCGCTCAGGGACATTGAACAGGCCTGGTACCCTAACGCGATGAGCCTGTGGGAAAAAGCCAGTCACTGGGGCGCTCAGGCTAAATACATGCTGGTGCACTACTCGCCGGACAGCAACAGCGCGGGCCATCTTTTCCCTGCCATTTTTGGCACCGTGCTGATGGTGGTGCTGATGTCCATCGTGGTGATGCCGCTGGGGGTGATCGCCGCGGTTTATCTGCATGAGTACGCGGGGAAAAATAGCTTAACGCGCTGGGTGCGGATTGCCGTGGTCAACCTGGCCGGGGTGCCTTCCATTGTGTACGGCGTGTTCGGGCTAGGCTTTTTTGTTTATCTCATCGGAGGCACGTTGGATCAGCTGTTTTATTCCGAGGCGCTGCCGAATCCGACGTTTGGTACGCCGGGGCTGCTATGGGCGTCGTTGACGCTGGCTCTGCTGACGCTGCCGGTGGTGATTGTGGCGACGGAAGAAGGGCTGTCGCGCATTCCGATGTCTGTGCGCCACGGTTCACTGGCGTTAGGGGCCACCAAAGCCGAAACGCTGTGGCACGTCGTGCTGCCGATGGCGGTTCCTGCGATGATGACGGGCTTGATCCTCGCCGTGGCGCGTGCCGCAGGGGAAACGGCGCCGCTGATGTTGGTCGGCGTGGTGAAGTCGGTGCCGGTGTTACCGATTGATGACATTTTCCCTTATTTGCATCTTGAGCGAAAATTTATGCATCTGGGATTCCAAATCTACGATCTGGCGTTCCAAAGCCCGGACGTCGAAGCGGCAAGGCCGCTGGTGTACATCACCGCACTGCTGCTGGTATTGATTGTTGTCGGGTTGAACCTTGCAGCGATTGGGATTCGTCATGTTCTGCGTGAGAAATATCGTTCGTTATCACTCTGAAAGTAGGATGAAGTTATGGGATTTATGACACAAAAGGAGATGGCACCGCTGCCTGATGTTCATCAACTGAGTGATGAGCAGACGACGTTAACCGTGGAGCATCTGAGTCTTTACTATGGCGACAAGCAGGCACTGAACGATATTTCGATTCGCATTCCGAAGAATCAGGTGACGGCGCTGATTGGGCCGTCGGGCTGTGGTAAATCCACGCTGTTACGCTGCTTTAACCGCATGAACGATCTGGTGGATGACTGCCGCACTGAAGGTGATATCTGGCTGAACGGTATACCTGTCAACGACCCACAGCTGGATGTTGCCACGTTGCGCCGTCGGGTCGGTATGGTTTTTCAACGACCGAATCCGTTTCCCAAGTCGATCTATGAAAATGTGATTTATGGCCTGAGATTGCAGGGGCTACGCGATCGCCGCTTTCTGGATGATGCCGTTGAGCGTGCGCTACGTGCGGCGGCACTGTGGCATGAGGTAAAGGATCGTCTGAGCGACAACGCGCTAACGCTATCCAGCGGGCAGCAGCAGCGTTTGGTGATCGCCCGGGCGATCGCCATTGAACCGGAAGTGTTGTTGCTGGACGAACCGACCTCCGCGCTCGATCCCATTTCGACGCTGGTTGTCGAGGAACTGATGGGAACGCTAAAGCAGCATTTCACGCTGGTGCTGGTGACGCATAACATGCAGCAGGCAGCTCGCGTGTCGGATTACACCGCGTTTATCAATCAGGGCAAACTGATCGAATACAACCGTACGGACGATCTGTTTACCTCTCCGACGCAGCGGCGCACGGAGGATTATATTACTGGTCGCTTTGGGTGAAATTTCATCAGACCGCTGCGTTTAAATGACCTAAAAAAATTATGGATACCGTTCATCAATTGTCCGTGCCATTTGAAAAATTGATGATAAAATGCGCGCAAATTTTTTGACTCTGGCAAGTGGCGGGTAAGATGAAATTCAGTACCATGAACGAAGGCGAAATTATTACCGAACTGTGCCGGAGAATAAAAGACTCCAGAATTCAGCAACGTTTATCGCAGGTCGATCTTGCTGAACGGGCAGGGCTGGGAATCGCAACGATCAAGCGTGCGGAAATGGGCGAATCCATTACGCTCAGCAGCCTGCTCTCCATTTTGCGCGGATTAAATCGTCTGCATCAGATTGAAGGCGTGCTCTTCGATGCCGAAGTGGAATCCTTCCATGCGCAGATCAGCGGTGAGAAAAAACAGACGCCGCTGCGTATCAGAAAGAAATCCGCGACCTTTCCTGCCAAAGCGCTCACCAAGCATGAAAATATTAAGAAACCCGCTAACAGCACGGTAGATTGGTATATCGCGGCGGCTGAAAACAACATTGTCTGGTCGCTGCCTGAAAGCGATAAAAAATAAAGGGCTAATGAGGTTGCTGACAAAATCCGTATGGCGGTAGTAACGGATAGATCGTAAAGACGCTGTAAATACATCCCTGTACGCTCGGATTGCGCCATGTATGGCGCAAACGCTTTACTCTTCTATTCCGTTACTACCGTTCTCGTTCGATAAACAGGTTTGTCAACGGTCTGAAAGGTTATGTATGAGCCCCTACGCATGATTCCCTGATTGTCGGGTTAATTTGCCGAGCATTTAACGCGACAAGGCCTGTTTATCCTCTGCTGCTTGTTATTCACATAGAACAACTTTAATCGCCAAACCGCCGCGAGACGTTTCACGGTATTTGGCGTTCATGTCTTTGCCGGTTTCATACATGGTTTCAATGACCTTATCCAACGATACGCGTGGTTCGCTGGTACGGCGCATTGCCATTCTGGCGGCGTTGATTGCCTTCACGGAGGCGATAGCGTTGCGTTCAATGCACGGCACCTGAACCTGACCCGCTACCGGATCGCACGTCAGCCCCAGATTATGCTCCATGCCGATTTCCGCGGCGATGCACACCTGTTCAGGGTTCGCACCGAGTAGCTCAGCCAGACCGGCTGCCGCCATCGAACAGGCCACGCCGACTTCTCCCTGACAGCCTACTTCCGCACCGGAAATAGAAGCGTTCATTTTGTAGAGCATGCCGATAGCGCCGGATGCCAGGAAGTAACGCAGGTAAGATTCCGGGGTGACCGGTTGAACGTAACGATCGTAATAAGCCAGCACAGCAGGAATAATGCCGCATGCGCCGTTAGTTGGGGCGGTGACGACGCGTCCGCCAGCCGCATTTTCTTCCGATACGGCCATCGCAAACATGTTCACCCAGTCCATCGCGTCCATCGGGTCGTTAGAAAAGCGATCGTTGATGAACAGCAGGCGATGCAGCGCTGATGCCCGACGGGGAACGCGTAATGGGCCGGGCAACACACCTTCCGTATTCATGCCGCGATGCATGCAGTCCTGCATGGTTTTCCATACGTCGGCAAAATAGTGCTCAAGCGCTTCCCGACCATGCATCGCAATCTCGTTTTTCAGGACGATGGCGGATAAAGACAGGCAGTGATCGTGGCAGTGTTGCAGCAGCTTCTGGGCAGAAAAGAACGGGTAGGGCGCGCTTTCCTCAGCCAGATTGGGTTTGCCGAAGTTTTCCTGATCGACGACGAATCCGCCCCCGATGGAGTAATACGTTTTGCTATAGACCAACTCTTGCTGGTTATAGGCGCGAATGGTCATGCCGTTTTCATGTAGCGGCAGGTTTTCCGGCTGGAAACGCAAGGAGGATTCCAGCGGGAAGCTGACCTCATACTGACCGTTGAGCATCGGCAGGCGTTGAGTGTCTTTCACCTGTTGAATAAACGCCGGAATACTATCGATATTTACGCTATCCGGCAGATTACCCGCGAGCCCCATAATGATAGCGATATCGGTATGGTGCCCTTTCCCCGTCAGGGAAAGCGAGCCGTAAATATCAACGACAATACGTGTCACCGATGAGATAAGCGCGCGGTTCACCAGATCGTCGGTGAACATTTTACCCGCTTTCATTGGGCCGACAGTATGAGAACTGGACGGGCCGATGCCGATTTTGAAGATATCAAATACGCTGACCATAGCGATTTCCTTGAAAAAAAACGCCGGTCGTTAAATAACGTGCCGGCGTTAAATTAGGGTGGGGGGCTTACAGCAGATCGCGCAGGCTGTAAACAATGGCGGAAATAGCGATCAGTCCCATCAGGGTGACAAAGATGTTGCTAATGTGGCCGCTGTATTTTTTCATTGCTGGGACTTTCTGGATAGCGTACATCGGCATCAGGAACAGCAGGCACGCGATAATCGGGCCGCCCAACGTTTCGATCATGCCTAGAATGCTTGGGTTCAGCGTCGCAACAATCCAGGTCGTGATCAGCATGAACAGCGCAGTGATGCGGTTCAATTTGGTGTTGGAAATGGTTTTTCCTCTGCTGCGCAGGGATTTCACGATCATGCCGTTAAAACCTTCGCCTGCACCCAGATAGTGACCCAGGAACGATTTAGAGATCGCGATGGTGGCAATAACCGGCGCCAGATAGCCGATTACCGGGTTGTTAAAGTGGTTCGCCAGATAGGACAGAATAGAAATGTTCTGTGTTTTCGCTTCCATCAGCTCAGTCGGAGACAGGCTCAGTACACAGCTGAAGACGAAGAACATCACGGTCAGCACCATCATGATGTGGCTGTAAGACAGAATGCGTGAGCATTTTTGCTCGGCGTCATCGCCATACTCTTTACGTTTGGCAACGGCGAAAGAGGAGATGATTGGCGAGTGGTTGAAGGAGAAAACCATCACCGGAATAGCCAACCATAATGTCGCCAACAGACCGTTGCCCGTGACGCTGGAACTCAAAGAAATGTTTTCAAAAACAGAAGTGTTCCAGTTTGGAATTAAATACAGCGCCAGCAACATCAGTACGGCAACAAATGGGTAAACCAGAATACTCATTGCCTTAACGATCATCGCTTCACCGAAGCGGACAATAAACATTAATCCGAGGATCAATATTAATGACAGCAGTGCACGTGGCGGAGAAGGCAAATGCAATTGGTGAGTAATAAAGCTATCTACCGTATTGGTGATGGCGACGCTATAAACTAATAGGATCGGATAAATAGCGAAAAAATAAAGCAAAGTGATTAATTTACCTGCACCAACGCCGAAATGTTCTTCAACGACTTCGGTAATATCTTCGCCACCTTTCTTGCCGGATAATACAAAGCGGCATAAGGCACGGTGAGAATAATATGTCATCGGGAAGGCAATCAGTGCCATGATAATTAACGGAATTAACCCACCAATACCGGCATTGATAGGTAAGAATAACACGCCAGCGCCGATGGCCGTGCCGTAGAGGCCCAGCATCCAGACAGTGTCGCTTTTACGCCATCCTGAAGCCTGTTCTAACACCTGGCTGCTATCTTGAATGGTGCTCATATACTGATCTCTCCTCGGTGAACATATTAATACTCTGTTACAAGAGTATTGCCACATGATGTGGATTATAAAAATTACAGTATCGGCAAGTTGCCGTTACGGAGTTTAAAAAACGAACGAGACATATTGCTAATTATGTCAGTAGGTCAATACTGTTTTGTGGCGGCATTCTATATCGTGGTGGTCAGCGAATAATATTGAGGCGATCACAGAAATGAATTGACGGGAAATATTTTAATAAATTTCCGCGCAAATTAAAATATCAATCCTGATACTTTATTTTAAATATTTTTAACGGCTCGTTATTGATACTTTATTTAATTTCCGAGTGATGAAAAATGAACAATAAATAAAATAAAGGGCAGATGAAATAATAAACGCAATTTTGCTGATGTCACGTGTAATGATGTTTTTTCTCTTTTGAGGACGTATCGATGGTGCGGTTCCTGCTGTTGCATCACATCAGATGAGAGCTACCCGGCAGATTGCAACCTGCCGGATAACGGTCACCGATCTGTCAGGCGGTGAGTTTTTCTTCTGCCCACGCCAGACCGCTGTGGTATTCCTCGGGTAATAGAGGTGCCAGCGATTGCAGCGTGCGTTGCAACTGTGCGGTGTCCGACGACGGTAGATTGAGGTGTCCAACTTTGCGACCAGGACGAACCTCTTTCTCATACCAGTGCAGATGTACCAGCGGCAGAGCCAGCCAGTCGATATTCACATCAGTGCCGATCAGATTGACCATCACCGACGGTGTTTCGACAACCGGTACCGGCAGCGGCAGATCCAGAATGGCGCGCAGATGCAGCTCAAACTGGCTGATGGACGCACCATTTTGCGTCCAATGTCCGCTATTGTGTACGCGTGGAGCCAGTTCGTTAATGAGCAGATGATCGCCGACGATAAAGCATTCCATCGCCATCACGCCCACATAACCCAGCGCATTCATGATTGCGGACAGCATCTGTTCAGCCTGCTGCTGCAACTGCGGATCGGGTTGAGGGAAAGCCACGCTGGTGCGCAGAATACCATCCTGATGCAGGTTGTGAGTGAGCGGGTAGAACACACATTTGCCGTGCGTATTGCGGGCACCCACCAGCGAGACTTCGCCGGAAAAGTTAATGCCTTGCTCAACGATACATTCGCCGTAGCAGTCAGCGGGCAGTGTTTGCTGTTCGCCATCGCGCAAGCGCCACTGTCCACGACCGTCGTAACCGCCGACGCGACGTTTAACGATCGCTAATTCACCCAATGAGGCGAAGACGTGTGGCCATTCATCGGCGCTCGCCAGCAGTTGCCACGGGGCGGTTGCCAGATTCAACGAGTCCAGCAGTTGCTTTTGCGTCAGGCGATCGGCCAGACGTGGGAAAATATCGCGGTTTGCAAACGCCGTGTGCTCAGCCAACTCGCGGGTGAGGGCGGTTTCCGGCCAGCGTTCGATCTCGGCGGTAATGACGCTGTTATGAAACGGAACCGACTCCGGCTCTGCATCCAGACCCACTGGGTAAACCGCAATACCTAGCGGTTCACCAGCCTGACGCAGCATTCTGCCCAACTGACCATTGCCTAATACGCAGACCGGTTTCATGCCTCCTCCCGCGGATCGGGATGAGAGAGCACATCATCGGTTTGCGCCTGACGCCAGTCTGCCAGTCGGGTGGCGATGCCATTGTCATGCAGGGCGAGAATTTGTGCGGCCAGCAGGGCTGCATTCGCTGCGCCCGCTTTGCCAATGGCCAACGTGCCGACCGGAATACCGCGAGGCATTTGGACGATGGAATACAGGCTGTCTACACCGCTCAGCGTTGAGCTTTGTACCGGCACGCCAAGCACGGGAACCAGCGTTTTCGCTGCCAACATACCCGGCAGGTGTGCTGCGCCGCCTGCGCCCGCGATAATCACATCAAAACCGTTCTGTGCCGCTTGCTCAGCAAAGCTGAACAGCTTATCCGGCGTCCGGTGTGCGGAAACGACTTCGGTATGAAAAGGAATGTTCAGCGTGGTGAGGATTTCCGCAGCAAACTGCATGGTGGCCCAGTCACTCTTTGAACCCATGACGATGGCAATTTTAGCCGGGGCAACGTTGGATGACATGCCTGTAACGCTCCTGTGATTGTACGTGTTCGTGACGCGTTCGCGTCGGCCAGACAGGGAGGGTCTGGCGTTGAGGGCGTAGAGCATATCACGCCATTATGGCGAGGAAAACGGTTGCGTATGCGGAAATGCTGGGGGAATAAGGTGAGAGACCGTTAAGTCAATGTCAGGAAACGCATTAAAATGGGAAGGAAATCAGTTCGATATTTTGTGGTGTGACCTTAATCATCGACCCTTCTTCATGCCAGGCACCCAGAACGGCACGACGACCAGAAGATTCGCCGAGATCGACCTGATGAATAGCCGGCCGGTGCGTGTGGCCGTGGATCATCGTCTTCACCTGATAATGCCGTAAGCGTTCAAGTACGGCGTCGTGATTGACATCCATAATCTGCTGCGACTTTTTCTGGTTTTCGTGCTGGCTGGTTGCCCGCATCTTCGCCGCAATTTTCATCCGTAATGACAGTGGTAATAGCAGGAAGAGTCGCTGAATGAATGGGTTGTGTACCCGACGGCGGAATTGCTGGTAATGCTGATCGTCAGTGCACAGGGTATCGCCATGCAGAATGAGGATCTTCTGGCCGTAGAGATCGAGCGCCGTTTCCGTCGGCAGCAGCGTTATTCCGCTTTGTTGGGCGAAACGCTTACCGATCAGGAAATCACGGTTGCCGTGGACGAAATAGCAGGGAACGCCGCGCTGATGTAAGGCATGCAGTTCCTCGGCGACAGTCGCATGCAATGGCTGGGGATCGTCGTCACCAATCCAGGCATCGAACAGATCGCCAAGAATGTACAGCGCATCGGCATGAATCGCATCATGGCGTAAAAAACGCAGAAAACCGGCGGTAATCGCCGGTTCATGAACACTTAAATGCAGATCGGCAATGAACAGCGTTGCCATGCAGGTCAGATTATTCGCTAACCGTTACGTGGGTAATCACCACGTCTTCTTTCGGTACGTCCTGATGCATGCCGCTGCGGCCGGTAGCCACGCCTTTGATTTTATCAACGACGTCCATGCCTTCGGTGACTTCAGCGAATACGCAGTAGCCCCAGCCATCGGCACGCTCTGAACGGAAGTTCAGGAAGTCGTTATCAACGAGGTTGATAAAGAACTGTGCAGTTGCAGAGTGCGGATCGTTGGTACGTGCCATCGCCAGCGTGCCACGGGTATTTTTCAGGCCGTTGTTGGCTTCATTTTTGATTGTCGCATTGGTTTCTTTCTGATCCATGCCGGGAGCGAAGCCGCCGCCCTGAATCATAAAACCATTAATCACGCGGTGAAAAATCGTGTTGTCATAAAAACCGCTGCGACAGTAGTTCAGGAAGTTTTCTACGGTAACCGGCGCTTTGTCTGCAAACGTATTAATAACGATATCGCCGTGGTTGGTATGAAGCGTAATCATAATAATGAACCCTAGATAGCCTTAGTGATTAAGAGTGCTGTTCACTAAAGGCGGTGAACAACAAGAGCGCTGTTATAGCATAACTGGTCGATTGAGTCAGTACTTCGCGCTTACTGCACCGCTGTTGGCGGTTGGATGGATGAGAAAATCGTATAAAAAGGTTTACTACTCTGATTTTGGTAGGCCTCAAATAATATGTGCGCTTAAGAATAGTGCGCAATAAGGTGTTAATCAGGCAATAGGGACTTTTAAAAACAAATAAATTGATCAAAAATTCAAATAATAGTTAATTAATTTGAATGAGATTTTTGTTGCCCCAGATCAATGTTTTGCGTAATCAACGTGTTCTTTTTTTATGGCTCAGATTAATCTGAGAGTAATTCTTATTCTTCATAAATAACTCTAAAGAGATAGGTGAACTATGCTGGGTATTCTGGATAGTGTTAATCGTTTATTAGACAAACCGGATTTTGGCAAACTGTTTTTGCGCGTATCTTTCAGCATTTTGATGCTGTTTCACGGCTGGCATAAGGTACACGGTGGAATCGGTGCCATTGAAGGCATGCTGACCTCGGCAGGACTCCCTGCTTTTGTTGGTTACGGTGTCTATGTTGGAGAAGTCATCACCCCGATTCTGATGATTCTCGGGATTCTTACACGTCCTTCTGCGCTGATCTTCTCCTTTACCATGGTCGTCGCAACCTTACTGGTTCACCCTGAAGGTTTTGTCACGCTGGCCAAAACCGGTGCCTGGGGTGTTGAAGGCACGGCGGTGTTCTTCTTTGCGGGTATCGCGATTGCCCTGCTCGGTAGCGGAAAATATTCTGTGATGTCCAATCCGCGCTGGCGTTAATGGTTTTTTGTCGGCGGATTGCTTTTGTCAGTCACCGCCAATGATGTGAAATGGCCCGGATTTTCCGGGCCATTTCATTTTTATCCTTTCTCGCTGATTCCCTCTTCTTATTAACCTTGCAATACAGTAGGGTTCAGGTTTCAATACGCCGTTGGGTGTCAACCCTAAATGCATTGATGTTACTGACGCTAACTGCGGCTGTGAAAACCATTTCTTTGAAACCATTTTTTTGTGAAAACCATTTTTTATAAAAACACTGGAACGCCCTGATGCTAAAGATTTTTAATACGCTGAGTCGCCAAAAAGAGGAATTTAAACCTATCCACGCCGGTCAGGTGGGAATGTATGTGTGTGGCATCACCGTTTATGACCTGTGTCATATCGGTCACGGGCGTACTTTCGTGGCGTTTGATGTGGTGGCGCGGTATTTACGGTATCTGGGATATTCACTGAAATATGTGCGTAATGTCACCGATATTGACGACAAAATTATTAAACGTGCGATCGAGAATGGGGAAACCAGTGACCAACTGACGACCCGCATGATCGCAGAGATGCACGCCGATTTTGATGCATTGAATATTCTGCGTCCGGATGCCGAGCCGCGTGCGACGCACCATATTGCCGACATCATCGAAATGGTGGAAACGCTGATTGCCCGTCGCCACGCCTATGTCGCGAGTAATGGCGATGTGATGTTCTCCGTTGATACCGCGCCTGGCTACGGTGTGCTGTCTCGTCAGGATCTGGATCAGTTGCAGGCTGGCGCGCGCGTTGAAATTACCGAAGTGAAGCGTAACCCGATGGATTTCGTGCTGTGGAAAATGTCCAAGCCGGGTGAGCCGCACTGGTCCTCTCCGTGGGGAGAAGGGCGCCCTGGCTGGCACATCGAATGTTCTGCCATGAACTGCAAACAGCTGGGCACGCATTTTGATATTCACGGCGGCGGTTCCGATTTGATGTTCCCGCACCACGAAAACGAGATCGCGCAGTCCAGTTGTGCACATGACGGCTCGTATGTGAATTACTGGATGCACTCCGGCATGGTGATGGTTGACCGCGAGAAGATGTCAAAGTCGCTCAACAATTTCTTCACCGTACGCGACGTGCTGGCGTATTACGATCCGGAAACCGTGCGCTACTTCCTGATGTCAGGCCACTACCGCAGCCAACTGAACTACAGCGAAGACAACCTGAAACAGGCGCGTGCGGCGCTGGATCGTCTGTATACGGCGCTGCGTGGAACGGATGCCGGCGCTGCGGCGCACGGCGGTGACGAGTTTGAAGCCCGTTTCCGCGAAGCGATGGACGACGATTTCAACACGCCGGAAGCCTATTCGGTACTGTTTGATATGGCGCGTGAAGTTAACCGCCTGAAAACGGAAGATGTACAAGCGGCGAACCAGCTGGCATCGGCACTGCGCAAACTCTCCGGCGTGCTCGGCCTGCTGGAGCAGGATCCGGAGCAGTTCCTGCAAAATGGCGCGCAGGTGGATGACGAGGAAGTGAAGGAAATCGAAGCGTTAATCCAACAGCGTAAAGATGCGCGTGCGGCGAAAGACTGGGCGCTAGCGGATCAGGCTCGCGATCGCTTGAATGAAATGGGGATCGTGCTGGAAGATGGCCCGCAGGGAACGATCTGGCGCCGTAAGTAACACTTTCTTTCTGTAATACACTTTCCGTAAATAAAAAGCCCGCAAAAATGAAATTGCGGGCTTTTTTTCGCCATCATCGACACTGCGAGGGTTACTCGGTAACGTTTACCGTCTCGCCGTTGAACTGAACGGTTTGCCCGGCGACGATTTTGCAGCGCTTGCGCGTTTCCGTCTGGCCGTCAACGGTCACGTCGCCTGCGGCGATAGACAGTTTGGCTGCTGCGCCACTTTCGCTCCAGCCCAGCAGTTTCAAGAGATCGCACAGTTCAACGTGCGGATGCTTTTCAAGATTAAAGGTTGCCATAAATTCCTGCTTATCCGTGTTTGACTCGCCAATTATTCTGCGTGGTCATGATACTCTTCGCACGCCTGTAGCGTGTTTTGAATCAGTGTGGCAACGGTCATTGGGCCGACGCCGCCTGGTACGGGGCTGATGTAAGACGCTCTTTCCTGCGCCGTTTCAAATTCCACATCGCCGACCACTTTACCGCTTTCCAGACGGTTGATACCCACATCCAGCACAATCGCGCCCGGTTTAATCCATTCGCCGGGAATGAAACCCGGTTTACCCACCGCGACAACCAGCAGATCGGCGTTTTCAATATGGTGGCGTAGATTTTTGGTGAAACGGTGCGTGACGGTAGTTGTACAGCCAGCCAGCAGCAGTTCCAGACTCATCGGGCGACCAACGATATTAGACGCGCCGACCACAACGGCATTCAGCCCGAAGGTGTCGATATTATAACGCTCCAACAGCGTGATGATGCCGCGTGGCGTACAGGCGCGCAGCATTGGCGCGCGCTGGCACAGACGACCCACGTTGTAAGGATGGAAGCCATCCACATCTTTACTTGGTGAGATGCGTTCAATCACCTTGGTGTTATCGATGCCTTCCGGCAGCGGAAGCTGAACCAGAATACCGTCAATCGTCTGGTCGGCGTTGAGCTGGTCGATAAGTGCCAACAGCTCAGATTCCGTTGTGGTGATGGGTAAATCATAAGAGCGGGAAATAAAGCCGACTTCTTCACACACCTTGCGCTTGCTGGCGACATAAATCTGTGACGCTGGATTCTCGCCGACCAGCACAACAGCCAGACCCGGTGCGCGTTTTCCTTCAGCTAAACGCTGTGTGACTCGTGCGGCAACTTCGTCTTTGACCTGCTGCGCAATCGTTTTACCATCAATAATCTTTGCTGCCATCTGAGAAAAGACCCATCAATTTGAAATAGGGGGGAGATGGCCGCTATTTTGTCAGAAGCTGCGCGTGCTGTCAGGCATTGCATCAACATTAATTCCAATTGATCTCGCTATTCGCTGACCTCGAACCGGTTTTTACCGCCATTTTTGGCGCGATACAGCGCGGCATCGGCAATCTCGATAACGGACGCAGCTGTTGGTGGTGGGTTATCCGCGTAGAACACGTAGACACCTGCACTAATGGTGACGATTTTTTCTGGGAACAGCGTCGTTGCATGGGGGATTTTTGCTTCACGTACTAAATCCAGCGCGCGTTGAGCGAGCGTGGCTGCACCATGCTTATCTGTTTCAGTGATAATGAGTGCGAACTCTTCACCGCCATAGCGAGCGACTAAATCTTCTTTGCGCCTTGGCATATTACTCAGGATATTCCCGACTTTGCGCAGACACTCATCGCCTGCCACATGGCCATAGTGGTCGTTGTACTTCTTAAAGGCATCGATATCGATCATGATGAGTGCGATACCGCGCCGCGTTTCCGCAGCTTGCAGCAGCGTTTGTTCCAGAAAAGTGTCGAATTGACGACGGTTAGGTAGGTTCGTCAGGCCATCGAACAAGGCGAGCGCTTTCAGGGTATGGTTAACTACTGTGAGTTCATCACGCACAGTGGTTAAATCGATCTGACTTTTCAAATTGATGCGAATTTGCCTTAGCACGACAAGGCCGAGCACGCTGCTGGTCAGTACCACTGCCAACGTAATAATAACGTAGATGAAGCTGTCTGTTTTCCATGGAGCAAGCACCTGATCGAGATCATAGCCTGCGCCGATAACGATGGGGTAACGTTTTAATTTTGTGTAGCCATAAACCCGCTCGATATTATCGAGCGTGGAAGTGACGGTTGCGGTGCCACTTTCGGACTGCTTCAGATATTCTGAAAATATCGGGCTGCTAGACACGCTACGGTTGATATAGGAATCATCGTAAGGGCGGGCGTATAGGATTCTTCCATTGGAAAGCAGGAGCGCGATGACGTCCGTGTCTCCTATGGAGTAGTAGCCATAATACTGCTTAAAATAGTCCAGTGAGAGGGTGGTGAGCAATACACCGTTAAAACTGCCGTCTGGCTTATTGAGACGTATGGAGACGGGGATGACCAGATCTCCGGTAGAACGGCTTTTAATCACGCTGCCGATATAGATATTGGTGCCGATATTGCTTTGATGATATTTGAAGTATTCTCTGTCAGCATAGTTATTCCGCACTGGGCTGACGACGCCGGAATTGACCAGCCATTCGCCTTTTTCATCATAGATAAAGATACCATGCAACTGCGGCAGCGTGGCTTTTCGGATTTTTAAAATCTCGCCAAGCCTGGTGAGTTGCTCTGGCGATAAAGCCTCTTTACCGATACGTTCTTGTAAATCCTGTAACAAGATGTCGACTTGTAAAAACGTGTCTTCAGCATGACGTGCCAGCGATAGCGACAAGTTTCTGGCGTTGCGCTCTGTGGAATCGATAAGATGCTGACGAGAATGAAATATCTCCCACCCATTCAGTGCGACTACGGTGGTGGTGATAAATAGTACAAAAGCGATCATCAATTTTTGGAGCGGCATTTGATAGTGGCTGGCCTTGTCGCGCGTGCTGACCTTCATTGTCCTTCCCATCCTTAGCCAAAGAAATGACTGATGATAAGTGTAGACGTTTCTGACCGTTGCGCTGGCAATTGATGAGGCAGGCTTATGATTTTTTGTCGGTTTTTATCGAGTAATAAGTCGATTTGATAATAAAGTAACGTCTCTACACAGTATCTCCATGTAGCGTTGATAAAAATTTGAAAATAAACCGGTATCATCATGTTTATTCGCCAATATGATCTAAGATAAATGACGTCGTGTTACATAAATTCATGAAAATTTGTTTTCACGCTAATGATTTAAAAAAGTCACAAGGTGTAAGAAGATCTTTATTTATCATTAAATACGCTATGTTTAATTGGCGTTTAACTGGAATTGCTAATGATAAGGATGCTGTGCTTCCGACGTTATCGACGGATAAAGTAACAGTGTATTTGTGAATGGTAGCGATGCATCGCGGGAGAGGAACAGGAAATAAATTGACATGTTACCCCTCTATTCAGATGAAAACAGAAGAAAGATACTGCGGCGAAATAGGTTTTTAGTCAGTAATGAAATAAAGAGCCCTTCATGAAAATAGCGATTGCTGCTGCTATTGAGAGCGGTAAAAAGCTGGAAGAGTTTGAGATCTGATGCTCGTATCAGCCTGCAACCCTATTTATTATAGGATTACAGGCCGAATAAACATTCATTACTCAGAGTCTTTAAATAATGAAAGCCCTTGAGATTTTCGCCAACGTTTTACAAATTTAACAATCCCTTCCGGTGTCCCATCATTGTCATCTTCTGGATAATAAATAACACCATTACCATCAGGATGTTCCACTAATTTTTCAAAATGATTAACCCATTTATGATGTTCCTCTTCGGAAGAAGAGTTCACTTCAACGATATCTCTAACAAATTGAAGGAAATCTTCTTCAGTGTAATTATTTAATTCTTTATTTATTATCTCCATGAGGTTTTCTTGAAAATACTTTGAGATGTAATTATTTATAATAACCTGCAACTCTTTTACTAAGAGTCGCAGAAAAATCAGTCTGAATCCTTGAACAACGGAAGATTTCTCGACCTCCTCCATTTAATAATGGCATTTGAAATTCCCTCAGGTGAATCATCATCTCCATCTGAGGGATAATAGATAACGTCAGAAACCGATGCATACTCAGTGATTTTAATCAAATATTCAAGTAAAAAATCTTGATGTTCATCATCACCATTAGCATCACATATTTCAGAAATTAAATTAATAAATTCTTTTTTTGTATATTCTGAAAAGTTATTTTTCATTTTCATAATTGTTTCCTATCAACCAGAATGAATGTTAATGTGATTTTTCGGGGTTGCAACTTTAAGGTTATCAATATCGTATACCTCCCCGCCTTCAGAAACTAATTCAACATGATGTAATTCAAATGAACGCCGCTTCCCTACATGTTCTGTCGTAATGGTTCGGGGTGACAATCCTTTTTTCATCCTGCTTATATTATGCCGACTAAATTGCTCCGCTAACTCTGGACATTCAGCAACAGCCAGCCAAAATGCTTCCCTGAAATCATCAAAACGTTCAAATTTCTGGCCTCTCAGTTTATCCGCGACCTGTGCAGGCACTGGCGCACCTAATCCTGAACTGGCAGCTTCCAGCCATTTATCTTCACCACTCAATACCTCACCTTTTCCTGTTACGGTTCCGGGTTTATCCCGCGTCGATTGCAAATAAACATAGATGGGTTTTATCTCTGAACCATCTGGGAATACCAAGATCCAGTCATTAAAATCCTGCTCATCCGGCACGGGAAACGGGGGCGTGGTAGTCTCCGTTTCATCTTCAGGAATAGGATAGATCAGGATTGTTGGTTGGACGATGGGTTTTACCGGGCTACCTGTATGTGTAACAGGTTCTGCTCCTTCAGGTTTTTCTGGTGTCCACGTTATGGTTGGCCCATCCACTCCGGGCGCAGGTGTGAAGGTATAGCCCTGAATTTTCGCATCCCACACCATATTGGCAACACGTACACCTTCATAGGGCGTTCCCTCGCCTGTATGAACACCATACACCTGCATTTTGCCATGAATATCGGGACGCCAAAAAAACCGGACGCGCGTCGTTGCCGTTTCCCCCGCCCAGCCTTTACGCCGTAACTCATCCTCTAACCAGTGTTCATCTCGTCCCGGAACCTTATCACTGCCTTCCCCAGCAGAAGGAATATAGAGCGCAGAGGCTAATGCACCAATATACGGCACGCCCCTTGCTGCGCTCAGCACACCACCCAGCGACCATTCTCCCCAGACTTGTGTCATGACCCCTGTAGCCGTCAGTAAACCGACACCTGCACTGGCAACAGTAGGCTCTTCCTGTTTCTCCGCGACAACAGGATTAGCAAACGATTTAGACGTTGATCGCGGAGAATGCGTTTTATCATCCGTCGCAACTAGCAAATCAAACAGCGTTTTATACCAAGGCTCTAGTTCAGGAACTTTAGTGGGTGATGGTGCAGTTGCAACTGCTTCCTTTTCTTTCTTCTTAGTCGCCTGCGCGTGTTGAATGATCTCATGGCTTTCATCATGATGACCATAACCACAGCAGTTATCTTGCTCAGGCTGGGCAAACAGCACCATGTCCCCAAAATTTTCGACAGGTTCTTCTTCTGTTCCTGCCTTCGTACAACCGTCAGCAAGCAAACAGGATTTAGCGTAAACAGGGGGAACCGTCAGCATTGGTGTTAATGCCAACAATGGCGCACGAGTTAATGCTGCCTGTTTAGCACAGTCCTGAACGGGAGAACGATGGGGTGTATCACCAATAATGACGTTGCCACTACCCGATATGATGACACCACCGCAATTGATACCATCCCCAATACGCGCAGCGGGCTTGCCGTTAATAATGACGGTGGATGAACCTTCGGCGATTTTTCGGGAATGAACACCATGGGGTGCATTGGGACAGGGACAACCGTGAAGCAGAACGGTATCGCCTTGTCGAGCCGCAGGCTGACCATTAATAATCACATCAGGACTGCCTTCGATTATCGGTGTTTCAGGGAAGCAGTCATGACCACTTCCAATGTCGTTGAGACGAGCAGCACCCGGCATTGTCATTGTCCTTTGACAGTAAACTATTCCTTTTGATGACGGAATGTTGGGCGCTTTTGATGGAAGGATCAATACCGGAATCGTTAACAATGCCCAATATGGCGCTGTTCAATCGAGTGGCGTTGAGTGTCCTGAAACAGCATGAAGGAAAAAAGATAGCATAGCGGCCAAACGACAATGTGCCGGATGGTCTGGAGATTTTCGTAGCGAGGTTATCTTTGGTTAATTCATCAACAAAGTGGAATCCCAGCCTTGTCGCGCGTGCTGACCTTCATTGTCCTTCCCATCCTTAGCCAAATAAATGACTGATGATAAGTGTAGACGTTTCTGACCGTTGCGCTGGCAATTGATGAGGCAGGCTTATGATTTTTTTGTCGATTTTATCGAACAATAAACCACTTTGATAATAAAGTAACGTCTCTACACAGTATCTCCATGTAGCGTTGATAACAACTTGAAAATAAACCGGTATCATCATGTTTATTCGCCAATATGATCTAAGATAAATGACGTCGTGTTACATAAATTCATGAAAATTTGTTTTCACGCTAATGATTTAAAAAGGTCACAAGGTGTAAGAAGATCTTTATTTATCATTAAATACGCTATGTTTAATTGGCGTTTAACTGGAATTGCTAATGATAAGGATGCTGTGCTTCCGACGTTATCGACGGATAAAGTAACAGTGTATTTGTGAATGGTAGCGGTGCATCGCGGGAGAGGAACAGGAAATAAATTGACATGTTACCCCTCTATTCAGATGAAAACAGAAGAAAGATACTGCGGCGAAATAGGTTTTTAGCCAGTAATGAAATAAAGAGCCCTTCATGAAAATAGCGATTAGCGGAACGGGATATGTCGGTTTATCGAATGGATTATTATTAGCGCAACAGCATCAGGTTGTGGCGTTGGATATTGTGGCGGAAAAAGTGGCGCTGTTGAATCAACGAAAATCGCCGATTAATGACGCCGAGATTGAGCGTTTTTTACAACATGAAACGCTGAATTTTTCCGCGACGCTGGATAAACATGAGGCGTATACCGACGCGCAGTTCGTGATCATCGCTACGCCGACAGATTACGATCCGCAAACCAACTATTTCAACACGTCGTCGGTAGAGGCCGTCATTCGCGACGTGCTGGCGATTAATCCGCAGGCCATTATGGTGATTAAATCGACGGTGCCCGTTGGCTTCACCGAGAAAATCAGCCAGCAGTTGGATACGGATAACGTCATTTTTTCGCCCGAGTTTTTGCGTGAAGGCAAGGCGTTACACGACAATCTTTACCCGTCGCGAATTGTGGTGGGCGAGCGGTCAGAAAGGGCGAGATTCTTCGCTAACTTATTGATGGAATGTGCATTAAAAAAAGATATTCGCGTGCTGTTTACCGACCCAACCGAAGCTGAAGCGATAAAATTGTTTGCAAATACCTTTTTGGCGATGCGCGTGGCCTACTTTAACGAGTTGGACAGTTATGCCGAATCGCTGGGGCTGAATACCCGGCAGATTATTGAAGGGGTATGCCTCGATCCGCGTATTGGCGATTACTACAATAATCCGTCGTTCGGCTATGGCGGCTACTGTTTACCGAAGGACACCCGGCAGCTTTTGGCGAATTATCGTACCGTGCCGAATAACCTGATCAAGGCTATCGTGGATGCTAACCATACACGAAAAGATTTCATTGCCGACACGATTATCCGTCGTCATCCGAAAACCGTTGGCGTCCACCGCCTCATCATGAAAGCGGGGTCGGATAATTTTCGCTTTTCTTCCATTCAGGGGATTATGAAGAGGATAAAAGCGAAAGGAATCAAGGTGGTAATTTATGAGCCTGGGATTGATGATGATGATTTTTTAGATTTTCCTGTCATTCATCAACTCGACAGTTTCAAACAACAGTGTGACATTATTATTACCAATCGTTATGCCGATGAATTAAACGATGTGAGGGGCAAAGTCTATACGCGAGACTTATTTGGCGAAGATTGATTTCTTGCCGTAAATCAATAAAACGACATTTTGTTATTCGGCTATTCGCGAAAAGTTCATTTTTGCATTGTAATTAATTATGTCTTTTGGCCGTTTTATCATGTCGTGCCGTTTATCTGTGGTTTTATGATTATCGCAATAAATTAAGGTTGGCTTAAGGCTTCGTTATTTAGACTGCGGAATGATGATTTCTCGCCATTATTTATTTTGGGAATACGTTATGACGGATTTTTTGCCTTTTTCCCGCCCGAACATGGGCGAAGAGGAAATTGCTGCCGTGGCGGAAGTATTACGATCCGGCTGGATAACCACGGGGCCGAAATGTCAGCAATTAGAGCAGGCGTTTTGCCAGCGAATCGGGTGTCGACAGGCGATTGCGGTCAGCTCGGCGACGGGCGGCATGCACGTCACGCTGATGGCGCTCGGTATTGGCCCCGGCGACGAGGTGATTACGCCGTCTCAGACCTGGGTTTCAACCATCAATATCATCACGCTATTGGGCGCGGAGCCAGTGATGGTCGACGTGGATCGGCATACGTTGATGGTGCGACCGCAGGATATTGAGGCGGCTATCACACCGAAGACCAAAGCGATTATTCCCGTGCACTATGCTGGCGCTCCGGCCGATCTGGCGGCGCTTCGTGCGCTCAGCGAGCGCTACGGCATCCCGCTGATTGAGGATGCGGCGCACGCCGTGGGTACGCAATATCGTGATGAATGGATCGGCGCGCGCGGAACGGCCATTTTCTCGTTTCATGCGATTAAGAACATCACCTGTGCGGAAGGCGGCATGGTGGTGACGGACGACGAAGCGCTCGCCGAGCGCATACGCAGCCTGAAGTTTCACGGGCTGGGCGTGGATGCGTTCGACAGGCAGTTGCAGGGGCGTAAGCCACAGGCCGAAGTGGTGACGCCGGGGTTTAAATACAATCTAGCGGACATCAATGCGGCGATTGCGCTGGTGCAACTGGATAAACTCCCGGCGATCAACGCCCGCCGTCAGCAGCTTGCGGCGCGCTATCTCACCCAACTGCGCTCGCTGCCGCTCCAGCCGCTGGCTGTTCCTGACTACCCCCATCTGCACGCCTGGCATCTGTTTATGGTGCGCGTGGATGAAACGCAGTGCGGCATATCACGCGATGATTTGATGGTGGCGTTGCAGGCACACGGTATTGGCACCGGGCTGCATTTCAGAGCGGTGCATACACAGAAATATTACCGTGAGCGCTATCCCCACTTGCACCTGCCGGCAACGGAGTGGAATTCGGCGTCGCTGATGACGCTGCCGCTGTTCCCCGATATGCAGGACAGCGATGTCGATCGCGTCGTCGCGGCGCTAACCTCGATTCTGGAGTCTGTTCGTGATTGATGACATCAAAAATGTTTCCGTTGTGATTCCCGTTTATAACGAAGAAGAGAGTTTGCCTGTGCTGATCGAACGCACGCTGGCGGCCTGTCAGAAGATCGGTAAACCCTGGGAAATTATTCTGGTCGATGACGGCAGCAGCGATCGTTCGGCGGATCTGCTGACCGAAGCGGCGAGCGATCCGGAAAAGCACATTATCGCCGTGCTGCTGAACCGTAACTATGGCCAGCACTCAGCCATCATGGCGGGATTCCAGCAGGCGGTGGGCGATGTGATTATCACGCTGGATGCCGATTTGCAGAACCCGCCGGAAGAAATCCCGCGGCTGGTGGAGTATGCCGCACAAGGGTATGACGTGGTCGGCACCGTGCGGGCAAACCGGAAAGATTCGCTGTTTCGCAAACTGGCCTCGAAAACCATCAACATGATGATCCGGCGCTCGACCGGGAAATCTATGGCGGATTACGGCTGCATGCTGCGCGCGTATCGTCGCCACATTGTCAGCGCGATGCTGCGCTGTCACGAACGCAGCACCTTTATTCCTATCCTTGCCAACACCTTCGCCCGGAAAACCATCGAGATCGATGTGCTGCACGCCGAGCGTGAATTCGGCACGTCCAAATACAGCTTTCTGAAGCTGATTAACCTGATGTACGACCTGCTGACCTGCCTGACGACGACGCCGCTGCGCATACTCAGTCTGATTGGCAGCGTCGTTGCGCTGTCGGGCTTCCTGCTGGCGTTGCTGTTGATCGGCCTGCGTCTGTTTTTCGGTGCGGAATGGGCGGCAGAGGGTGTGTTCACGCTATTTGCCGTGCTGTTCATGTTTATCGGCGCGCAGTTCGTTGGGATGGGGCTCTTAGGGGAATACATCGGCCGTATCTATACCGATGTCCGTGCCCGGCCACGCTATTTTGTGCAAAAAACAGTGAGTGCGGCAACGCCACTGGCTACCACTTTACGGGATGAAGAAGAATGAAAGCGATCGTATTTGCCTACCATGATATCGGCTGTGTCGGCCTTGAGGCGTTAAAGCTCGCGGGCTATGAGATTCAGGCGGTGTTCACGCACAGCGATGCGCCGGGCGAGAACCACTTCTACGCCTCAGTGGCGAAAGCGGCTGCCGAGATGGATGTGCCAGTGTTTGCGCCAGAAGACGTTAACCATCCGCTCTGGGTGAACCGCATTCGGGAACTGGCGCCGGATGTTATTTTTTCCTTCTATTACCGTACGCTATTAAGCGATGACATTCTCCAGCTACCGTCGTTTGGCGCATTTAATCTGCACGGTTCACTGCTGCCGCGCTATCGCGGACGTGCGCCGGTGAACTGGGTGCTGGTGAACGGCGAAACGCAGACGGGCGTGACGCTGCACAAGATGGTATCTCGCGCCGATGCCGGCGATATCGTCGCCCAGTCCGTGGTGGCGATTGATGAGGAAGACACGGCGCTGACGCTTCATGGCAAATGTCGTACCGCTGCTGCCGCGCTGCTGGCGCAGCAACTGCCGCTGATTCGCTCACGTGAGATTACGCTGACGCCGCAGGATGAGAGCCGTGCCAGCTATTTCGGACGTCGCACGGCGGTAGACGGGCTGATCGACTGGCAAAAAAGCGCCTGTGAGATTAACAACCTGATCCGCGCGGTGACGGAACCGTATCCGGGCGCGTTTACGTTCCTCGGTGAGCGCAAAGTGATTATCTGGCGTGCTCGTGTAGTGAAGGTTAATCGCGTTAAAAGCAACGATGTGGGGGTCAATGGGGTGAAGCAGGAACCGGGCGCGATCATCTCGACATCGCCGCTGGTGGTGTCCTGTGGTGAGGATGCGCTTGAGATCGTCAGCGGGCAGAGTGAAGCCGGACTGTATATGTCAGGCAGCCGGCTGGCGGCGGAAATGGGCATGGTGCCACAGGCGAAACTGGGTAACCTCGCCAGCCGTGTGCAGCGACGCCGCACGCGCGTGCTGATCCTCGGCGTGAATGGTTTTATTGGTAACCACCTGACCGAACGCCTGTTGCGTGACGATCGCTATGAGATTTACGGGCTGGATATCAGCTCGGATGCCATCGCCCGTTTTCTTGGCGATCCGCGTTTTCATTTTGTGGAAGGCGATATCAGCATTCATAACGAATGGATCGAATACCACATCAAGAAATGCGATGTCATTTTGCCGCTGGTGGCGATTGCCACGCCTATCGAATACACCCGTAACCCGCTGCGTGTGTTTGAACTGGATTTTGAAGAAAACCTGAAAATCGTGCGCGACTGCGTGCGCTACAACAAACGCATTGTCTTCCCGTCCACTTCAGAAGTGTACGGCATGTGTGATGACAAAGAGTTTGATGAAGATACCTCACGTTTGATTGTCGGGCCGATCAACAAGCAGCGCTGGATCTACTCCGTGTCCAAGCAACTGCTGGATCGGGTGATCTGGGCGTACGGTGCGAAAAACGGCCTGCGCTTTACGCTGTTCCGTCCGTTTAACTGGATGGGGCCGCGTCTGGATACGCTGGATGCGGCACGCATCGGCAGCTCCCGTGCGATTACCCAACTGATCCTCAATCTGGTGGAAGGATCGCCGATCAAGCTGGTGGACGGCGGGGCGCAGAAGCGCTGCTTTACCGACATTCACGACGGCATTGAAGCGCTGTTCCGCATTATTGAAAACCGCAACGGCCAGTGCGACGGGCAGATCATCAATATCGGTAATCCGCATAATGAAGCCAGTATCCGCGAGCTGGGTGAAATGTTGCTGACCAGCTTTAATGCGCATCCGCTGCGCGACCACTTCCCGCCGTTCGCCGGGTTTATTGACGTGGAAAGCAGCAGCTATTACGGCAAAGGCTATCAGGATGTGGAGCACCGTACGCCGAGCATTCGCAACGCCAAACGCCTGCTGGCATGGGCGCCGACGGTAAAGATGGATCAAACCGTCGCGGAAACGCTGGACTATTTTCTGCGTACCGTCGACCCTCAGCACACTGCTGACGCCAAGGATGCGCAGGGATGACGCGTGTTGGCCTGCGGATAGATGTTGATACCTGGCGCGGTACGCGGGACGGCGTGCCCGCGCTGCTAAATGTACTGGCAGAGTTCGATATTCAGGCGAGCTTCTTTTTTAGCGTCGGACCGGACAACATGGGGCGTCACCTGTGGCGTCTGCTGCGTCCACGCTTTTTATGGAAGATGCTGCGCTCCAACGCGGCCTCGCTCTACGGCTGGGATATCTTGCTGGCTGGCACCGCATGGCCTGGGCGTCGTATCGGTGAACGATTTGGCTCGTTAATCCGCCAGACGCACGACGCAGGCCATGAAGTCGGGCTACATGCCTGGGATCATCATGGCTGGCAGGCGAATGTCGCCCGCTGGTCGGATGCTCAGTTGGCTGCGCAGTTCCGTGAAGGAATGGATGTGCTGACGTCGATACTGCCATTGCCAGTGCGCTGTTCCGCCGTGGCTGGCTGGCGAGCTGATTCGCGCGTTGTTGAGATGAAGCAGCGCTGGAATCTGGACTATAACAGCGATTGTCGCGGCACCCGACCTTTTCGACCGCGCCTGGAAAATGGTGAGTTGGGCACCGTGCAGATCCCGGTCACCTTGCCGACCTACGATGAAGTCATCGGCGAGCGCGTGAGCGACGGCGAATTTAACGACTTTATTCTTGAGGCGATCCAGCAGGATCGCGGCGTGCCGGTCTACACCATCCATGCGGAGGTTGAAGGTGGCGCGAAGCTGGCGCAGTTCCGTCAGCTGCTGCTTCGCGCCCGCCAGCAGCACATCGAATTTTGTCCACTTTCCGCCTTACTGCCTGATGACCCCGCTACGCTGCCCGTCGGGCGGATTGAACGTGCGCCGTTTCCCGGACGGGAAGGGTGGCTTGGCGTACAAACGGAAGAATAAATAAAGCAGGAGATAGCATGGAAAAAGGCATGATAAAGCTGAAAAGCACCGTGATATTGGTGTTATTTGCTTTGCTCTACCTGTTGCCGCTTAACGGTCGCTGGCTGTGGTCACCGGACGAAACGCGCTATGCGGAAATCAGCCGCGAGATGCTTCAGCGCGGCGATTGGATCGTGCCGCATTTGCTGGGTATTCGCTATTTTGAGAAACCTGTTGCGGGCTACTGGATGAATAACATTAGCCAGTGGCTATTAGGTCATACCAATTTTGCCGTGCGCTTTGCCGCGGTATTTTCTACTGGGTTGAGCGCGCTGCTGGTGTTTTGGCTGGCGCTGTTGCTGTGGAAAAACCAGCGTACCGCGCTGCTGGCGGCGACGATCTATCTGACCTCGCTGCTGGTGTATGGCATTGGCACCTACAGCGTGCTCGATCCGATGGTGACGCTCTGGATGACGGCGGCGCTGTTCAGCCACGTGCTGATTCAGCGCGCCACGCTGACGCGCGAACGGCTCGTGGCCTGGGGGCTGATGGGGCTGGCCTGCGGCATGGGATTCATGACCAAAGGCTTTCTGGCACTGGCCTTGCCGGTCATCAGCGTGCTGCCGGTGGCGCTGGCGCAAAAGCGGATTAAGGAATTGCTGCTGTTCGGGCCGCTGGCGATTGTCGTCGCGGTATTGATAAGTGCGCCGTGGGCGCTGGCGGTGCATGCGCGAGAAGCCGATTACTGGCACTACTTCTTTTGGATTGAGCATATCCAGCGTTTTGCGGAAGACGATGCCCAGCATAAAGCGCCGTTCTGGTATTACCTGCCGGTGCTGATGGTCGGCGCATTCCCCTGGCTTGCGCTGCTGCCGGGCGCGTTGCGCAGCGGCTGGAGCGAACGAAAAGCGAACCCGGAACGGTTCCTCCTGCTGTACTGGATGGTGATGCCGCTGCTGTTTTTCAGCATCGCTAAAGGCAAGCTGCTGACCTACATTCTGCCGTGCTTTGCGCCGCTGGCGCTGCTGATGGCGGCGTGGATTTCCGGGCTGGCCCCAGCGGTACGTGAACGTGTATTGCGCATCAATAGCTGGCTCAACATCGCCTTCGGCAGCGTACTGGCGCTCGCCGTTGCCACGCTGGGCCTCGGCATCATCGTGCCGCATTTCTATCAACCGGGAGAAGGGCTGACCATCGTCTCGGGCGTCGTCTGCTTTATCGGCTGGATTGCCTTTGCCGCTGTTAGCCTGAGAAAGCCGCGATCGTGGGGCTATCTGGTGGCGGGTTGTCCGCTATTTCTGGCACTGCTCGTTGGCGGGAGTATTCCGGCGAGCGTGGTCGATTCAAAGAACCCTCAAACCTTTATTCGTAGCCATCAGCCGTTGCTGGAGGAGAGCCGCTATGTGCTGAGCGATGAGGTTGGGCTGGCGGCCGGACTGGCGTGGGAGCTGAAACGCAGTGATATCACTTTATTCAAGGCGCGGGGCGAATTGAACTACGGGCTGGACTACGCCGATTCCACTGACCGCTTTGTGGATGAGGGCGCTTTCCCGACCTGGCTTGCGGAGAAACGGCGTAGCGGAAATGTCGCACTGGTGCTGAAGGTCGATAGGGATACCGATGAGGAATACCGCAGTCTGCCTGCCCCCGATCAGCTGAAAAAATCGCACCGCTACGTGCTGTTGTTTTATAAGCAGATAGCGCCATGAGTTATCTACTGGTGGCTATCGTCTGCCTGCTGACCAGTCTGGGACAGCTGTGCCAGAAACGGGCAGCGGAGTGCTGGCGGCGTTTACCCACAGATCGGCGTCGACGCGTGACGCTGGGGTGGCTGATGCTGGCGGCTTTGCTGCTGGGTATCGGGCTGCTGCTGTGGCTTGTGGTGTTGCAGCATATCCCGCTCGGCGTGGCGTATCCGCTGCTGAGCATCAATTTTGTGTTGGTCACGCTGCTGGCGCACTATGGGTTTGGCGAACGTGTGGACAAACATCACTGGTGGGGCATTGCGCTGATTGTCACCGGTATCTATCTGATGCAGGGGGGATGATGGCGAAAATGGGCTATGTCTGGGCGCTTGGCAGCATTGTGCTTGCCAGCACCGCGCAGGTGTTAATGAAAAGCGGGATGCTGGCGCTGCCGAGCATTTCCCTCGCGCACTGGCCGTCGCTCAGCACGTTGCTGGCCGGCTGGCCTGCGGTTGCGGTGCTAATCGGGATGCTCTGCTACGGGCTATCGATGGTGTGCTGGTTCATGGTGCTGCGCTATCTGCCGCTAAGCCGCGCCTATCCGCTGATTAGCCTGAGCTACGCGGTGGTTTATCTGGCGGCGGTTTTCCTGCCGTGGCTGAACGAACCGATGAGCCTGCGGAAAAATCTCGGCGTCCTGATTATTCTACTGGGCGTCTGGCTGGTGAGTCGTAACGCGCAGACGGCGCGATAAGCCGCCTGCGCGTGCCGTAACGATTGATGTTACTGACTGAAAACGTGTGCCGCGCCATTCACCGTCAGACTGACCTGCTGGCCGACGGCAAAAGCAGCGTGGCTGACGGTTTTCAGTTCAATGATGTCGGCTGTTGCGTGGTGGACGTGCAGCGTCAGCGTCGAGACGAAGCCGGAAAAATCAACTTTACGGATGGTTGCGCGAACGGTTGCTGTGCTATTTGCCTCATTACTATCAACCTTATCGTTATTAACCTTATCGTTATTAACCCCGGCATCCTGAATCGCGATCTGTTCTGGTCTGAGCATGATTCTTGCCTTCCCGCTTGCGGTTGGGCGATCTACCGCGATGCGCCCAAGCAGACAGTCAGCCTGACCGCCGTCGATCTGTGCATCAAGAATTAGCGTTTCGCCGAGGAAGGTCGCGATGTCCTCATTGGCAGGTTGGTGGTAAAGCGCCCACGGCGAGCCGGATTGCGACAGTTGGCCGTCGCGCATGACGACAACGTGGTCAGCAAAGGACAGTGCCTCTCCCTGATCGTGAGTCACCAGAATCGATGCCACATTAGCCCGCTGCAATACGTCCATCACCGCTTTACGGGTGGAGGCACGCAGGCCGGTATCCAGCGCGGAAAAAGGTTCATCCAGCAGCATTAATGCAGGGCGCTGCGCCAGCGCGCGAGCCAGTGCAACGCGCTGCTGCTGACCGCCGGAAATCTCATGCGGCGAGTGCTTCTGCAAATGCGCCGGAAGGGACACCAGCGCCATCAACTCATCCACGCGCTTTTGCTTTTCTGCCTTCGACCCTTTGAGCCCAAATGCAATGTTGTCCGCGATGCAAAGATGCGGGAATAGTGCGCCGTCCTGCGGTACGTAGCCGATTCTGCGCTGATGGGCAGGAACGGAAAGCCCGTTACCGCAGAGCGTCTGCCCGTTCAGCGTGATGACACCGCTATCTGGTTTTTCAAACCCGGCAATCAGGCGCAGTAGCGTGGTTTTCCCCGAACCAGACGGGCCGACAATCGCCGTGCGGCGGCTGTTTTCTAACGTCAGATGAATGTCAGACAGCACGGTGCGCCCGTTAAAGCCTTTACTGACGTGATGAAGTTCTAACATGATTACAGCCCCGCCATTTTTTGTGATTGCGTGTAGAGAAACCAGGTCCACGGCAGCGATAGTAGGACCAGAATCAGCGCGTAGGGCGCCGCCGCCGGATAATCGATCTCACTGGTAAGCGCCCAAAAACCAGTCGCCAGCGTGCGGGTGCCGTTGGGAGCCAGCAGCAGCGTGGCGGTCAGCTCGTTAACGATCGCCAGAAAGACGAGCGTTGCCCCGGTAGCAACGCCGGGTGCGGCCAGCCGAACGGTCACAGTCATTAGCGTCTGCAACGGCGAACGCCCCAGACTCGCAGCGACCTGCTCCAGCTCCACCGGAGCCTGTGCGATACCGGCGCGTAGATTAACCAGCGCCCGTGGCATAAACATCAACAGGTAAGCCAGTAGCACGGTAAATTCAGTCTGGTAGAGCGGCCTGATGAGGTGAATCGTGGTGGTCACCAGCGCCAGCGCGACGACGATACCCGGCAGAGAGCTGGTAATGTAATTGCACCCTTCCAGAAACCGATACAGGCGGCTGGGGTGGCGAATTGTCAGCCAGGCCATCGGGATCGCCGCCAGCGTTGTCAGTGCGGCACCGCTCAGCGCCAGCATCATGGTCTGGCGAAAGGCATCCAGCAGTTCGCGGCGCTGCCACACCTCCCAGCCTCCAAACCACAGCCAGCGAGACAGCGTAATAAAAGGCACGCCGAGCGTCAGCAGCACCAGCGTCGCCAGTAGCAGCAAAGCCAGCAACAGCGGAAGCAGCGACAGGCGTACCAGCGTGACAGCCTGCGGCGCGCCGGAACCGACATGGGCATAGCGCGTGACGCCGCGCACGCGGGCATCCGCACACAGCAGAAACAGGCACAGCAGCGCCAGCACGCCAGCCAGCATGTTAGCCGCCGGACCATTAAACGTTGACTGAAACTGATCGAAAATCGCGGTGGTAAAGGTATCGAATCGGATCATGGCGAACAGACCATATTCCGCCAGCAGATGCAGCGCAATCAGCAGCAGCCCGCCGCCGATAGCCAGCTTTAGCTGCGGCAGTACCACGCGGAAAAATACGGTCACGGGAGGCACGCCCAGCGTAGCCGCGACATCTTCCAGCGCAGGATTCAGCCGTCGCAGCGTCGCTGCACAGGGTAAATACACAAACGGCAAATAGGCGACGACGGATAAAAACACGCCAGCTGGCAGACCATGCAGGCCGGGCGCGGTCGTGATCCAGGCATAGCTTTGTACAAATGCGGGTATTGCCAGCGGCGCGGTGAGCAGCAGGGACCACAGGCGTCGGGCGGGCAGGGTAGTACGTTCCGTCAGCCAGGCCAACAGCACGCCGAGCACCGTGCAAATCGGCAGCGTCAGGATAACCAGCAGCACCGTGTTGGTAAGTAGTTCGCCGACGCGAGGGCGCAAGAGCAGCGCACGCGCCGTTTCCCAACCGGTATCAATACTCACGCCAATCACAAAGCCCAGCGGAATAAACCCCAGCAGGGATAGCGTTAGGGCGATGAGGGTCAGCAACGCGGCTGGCTTGCGTAATGGCGGAGAGGGGGCGATGAACGGGGTGGTTTCGCTGTAGCTAACGTTTGTCATACGGCCTGTAGCTGCCTCGTCAGGACGATATTTTAAGACGGTGAAGCCACGCTGAGCGGGCATTCGGGTAAGGATTCATCAGGGCGCGCACGCCCTGATGAAAGGGGGTTATGACATCAATATGCTATAACCCATGCGCAATAATCTGTGCGTTACAGCAAGCCAGCTTGCGTCATCAGATCCACGACTTTTTTGCTGTTGAGCTTGGCGGCATCGACTTTCGGCGCATCCAGATCTTTCAGCGGAACCAGTTTGTCATTTGAGGCCGCGTTGACGCCAACGGCGTACTCAAAGGCATCGTTGGTGCGCAAGATCTCCTGACCGGATTTGCCGGTAATCCATTTAATGAAGGCCTGTGCGTCTTTCGCATGTTTGCTGGATGCCAGCACGCCGCCGCCGGAAATGCTGACGAACGCACCCGGATCTTTATGCTTGAAGTAGTACAGCTTCGTGTTGTTACTGTTTTCGCCCGTTTTAGCCTGATCGACAAAACGGTAATAGTGATAGATCACACCGCTATCAATCTGGCCTGCGTTCACGGCTTTCATCACCGTGCTGTTACCTTTGTAGGCGGTGAAGTTCTCTTTCATGCCTTTCAGCCACGCCTGTGTGGCTTGCTCACCCTTCAGCTCCAGATAGGCGCTGACAATGGCCTGAAAATCTGCACCGGATGGAGACGCAGCCCAGCGGCCTTTCCATTCAGGCTTCGCCAGATCGGCTAAGGATTTCGGCAGTTGAGCGTCGGTAAATTTGGTCGGATTGTAAACAAAGACGGTGGAGCGTGCGGCAATCCCGATCCAGCGGCCGTGGGATGGACGATAGTCAGACGGCACCTGAGCAAGGGTAGCGTTATCCAACTGAGCAAAGAGATTGGCGTTATCGACCAGCACCATTGACGGTGAATTCTCAGTCAGGAACACATCGGCAGGGGAGGATTTCCCTTCCTGCACCAGTTGGTTGCCCAATTCGGTGTCGCTGCCATTGCGCAACGTCACCTTGATGCCAGTTTCTTTGGTAAAACCGTCAACCCAGGATTTCACGAGGTTTTCATGTTGGGCATTGTAAATCACAATCCCTTCATCGTTTTCTGCTGCGGTGGCCGATGCGCTGAGAGCCAAACCGGAAGCGAATAAAACGGCTGAACTCAGCAATCCAAAACGAAGCTTCATAGTATTTACCCTTATTAATACCTGTCGTGTTTGCGTATGGCTGGCTTACATGGGAAGCCCTGCGTCACTCACGATAGCTACGCGATTTTAGCGACACAGGCCGATAGGTAGCGGCAGTCGACGATGGATTTTACATATCGATAATAATAATGATAGTTATTATTATTTCGCATTCTTAAGGTTAAATTAAGGTTCTGGTGAGTGTGATCTTTCAGTCATCATTTTATTTCTAGGTGTGTCGAGGTATGAATTTGTATGCATCTATCGTCTAAAAAATAGGCTGATGTCTCTATGAAATTTATTTCATCGGAAATGAGACATAACGTCATGATTTACAGAAACAAATCCTGATTGATCATCTATATTTACTCTGCAGGCTGTGAGTAGCGATACAACAAATGCACCGTACTTGCTTCGGTGTCACGTGCGCTTGTCTGCAATTTGGGGTTAATTGACCGACAAAAAGGTGACACAGCAACTGATATTCGGGGGATGGAAAAATGGATGTAGAAACGCGGATGATTGAGCTTATCGTTAAATCTGGCGAAACACGTTCCTGCGCAATGGAAGCACTGAGATCCGCTCGTCGAGGGGAGTGGGATCACGTCGATGAATTATTAAAAATGGCGGCGGTGGCGCTGAACCGGGCGCAGTTGATCCAGACCGGATTTATTGGCAACCAGAGTAAGGAAAAAGCCAATATCGAACTTATCGTGGTGCACGCGCAGGATCATCTGATGAATGCGATGCTGTGCCGTGAGCTGGCTGAAGAGATTATTGAACTCAGAAAAGAGGTCTCTGGCGTCAATCTCCACATGCGCTAGCCGCATCGCGGAGCACAGGAAAAAGCCATTCAGTTTCACGCTGAGTGGCTTTGCTGTTTCTACCCGTCGCTATTTTTGCTTATAGCGGCGTTCTCCTTATGCTATTTCCCGTTTCCGTACTGCTCGTCGCTGACTTTTTCCAGCCATTCAACCGGGCTGCCATTAAGTGATTCGGCAATGGCAATGTGCGTCATCGCGGTTTGTGCCGTCGCGCCGTGCCAGTGTTTTACGCCTTCGGGTATCCAGACGATATCGCCCTGATTGATTTCCTGAATCTCGCCGCCCCATTCCTGAAGCCAGCCCCGACCCTGTGTGACGATCAGCGTCTGACCGAGCGGATGGGTATGCCATGCCGTGCGGGCACCGGGTTCAAAGGTGACGGTCGCGCCACCAACCCGAGCGGGTGCGGTGCTCTGAAAGGGCGCGTCGATACGTACGTTGCCGGAAAAATAGCTTTCCGGGCCAGGTTGGGACGGGTGTGAACCACTGCGGGTAATTTTCAATTTTTCCTCCGTTCCGGCAATCGCAGCCGAAGCTAACATGGATAACATCACGACAGAGGCGATAAGTCATCTCATGGAAAGCGTAGCTGTTATTGAAGAATTTGTAGTGATTGAAAGATTCGCTGTGATTGAACCATTCAGGGTTGCTGAAAGATGGAAGACAGCGGCTGTGCAAAACGTTACTGCGATTTACGGAGAAGCACCAGAGGACAAAACCAGCAAGCGGCTATGAATTATATTCATTAATTACGCCGTGCAATGCGGGGATGTTATGTCCCGCTGCTGATTTTTAGCGTGGCTTCATTCGTGATCGACCGTTTCACATGGACATCATTCATGACACCACTCTTCGGACACTCTGATGTTAAAAGAAAATTTTAATGACCTCATTTCGTTCCTTGTGGTGGCAAGAGAACGCAGTTTTACTAAAGCGGCGGCGAAGCTCGGGCTTTCCCAGTCGGCACTAAGCCATTCGATTCGCGGCCTTGAAGAGCGGCTTGGCGTGCGTTTGCTGACCCGAACCACGCGCAGCGTCGCACCGACGGAAGCGGGAGAGAAGCTGGCGCATAGCCTCGGCCCGCATTTCGCGGATATTGAAAGCGAGCTGGTGGCGCTGGGCGACATGCGCGAACGGCCTGCGGGAAATATTCGTATCACGGCGGGGGAGCATGCGGTTGATTCAATATTATGGCCGGTGTTAAAGCCATTTTTGGCGAATTATCCCGATATTAACGTCGACATCACGGTGGATAATACCTTAGCCGATATTGTTCTCGGCCGCTTTGATGCGGGCATTCGCCTGGGAGAACAGGTGGAAAAAGACATGATTGCTGTGCGTGTCGCACCGGAAATGAGCATGGCAGTGGTCGGTTCCCCGAACTATTTCGCTCGTAATCCTGCCCCCGCGACGCCACAGGATTTGCAGCATCACCGCTGTATTAACCTGCGTCTACCGACGATGGGCGGCATCTATGCATGGGAATTTGAAAAAAACGGTCGGGAAATCAAGGTCCGTGTTGAGGGACAGCTGACCATGAATAGCCTGCGCCAGCGGATCGACGCGGCACTCATCGGGCTCGGTCTGGCCTATGTACCGGAAGATTCGGTGCGAGATGATATTGCCAGCGGGCGTCTGATGCGGGTGCTAACGGAATGGTGTCCACCGTTCCCCGGTTACTACCTGTATTATCCCAGCCGCAAGCAGCACACCACTGCCTTCTCACTGTTTGTGGAAGCGCTGCGCTACCCGCGTTAGGATTGGGTTATTGGGCTGTAAGTCAGGCGATTAAAAAGCGTTTGAGATAATCGGTTCCACTGACAAATTTTGAATATTCAAGGAAATGAAATGTGTTCTGATAATAATGACGCGCTTTTAGCGATTTTTTCTGGTGAGTTTAGCGTTAGCGACGATGCCTGGACGTTGGATGCCGTGCGGTGGGGTTTTGTTGAGAAGAAAAAGATTATCGCCAGCTTGAAAGGGAAAATGGGGAGCGGCCCGTTTAGTGCAGAGATCGAGCTATTATGGCGGGAAGAACTCAAAGACTATTTCGGCAGAGGCGAAATTACCTATGATAATTATCGACCGGAATACAAAACTAATGGTTTCGCAATAAAAATAATGGCATCAGATATTTATATAGAAGATGATGTTTGCGTTATTGACGATGCTGAATGGCTGGAAAATGGCTATCCATATTCATTTTATGGCGATCTAGAACGGGCCGCGAATTGAAGGGAATAGCGGCCATTTTTAATAATGACCGCTACTTTTATATCCTTTCTGTGTTGGTTTGCAGTTAGCACGATTGAATTCTACTCGTTATGGAAAGGTAATATGAAAATGGCACAACTCTCGCCCCAATAATTTGAGGTTTTTACATCCTGCCATTCTACATTTCTCTGAGTCAAACCCGCCGTGCGCAAGGATGCAAAGGTGTACTTTAGCTGCCTTTACTTCTTTATCTGAAGGTAATGACTTGGCATCCTGAGTCTTTAATGCGAATAAGGGATAAGGAGATTGTTCTGGGGCACACTCGATGTACCATGCTTGCCCACATTCCGCACAGCGATACAGGGATTCCGTGTAATCAAGCTGCGGTTCGAAATACTCACTATCCGGTGTTTCAAAATGCCGATTGTGAGTTAATGTATTCGAAAAACGGAAACTGTGCCACCAACTGTCGAGTTCAACCACACTAGTGGGAAGTTCTTTGCAATTACACATAGGCTTAGTATTGAATTTAATCGTGCAATAGTAGCCTTATAAAATATGGAAGGCATACCGAGTGAATAAATGAGAACGCATGTTTATTAAGTTAACATTAAGAGAATGGTTTGTCAGATGAAATAAAAAGGAAGGCTGGGATGATGCTATTCGTACTTATTCATCGTACCAAAGATTCTTGAATGCTATCATCTCTGAAATCACTAACAAATCTGAGCACTCGGGGGCTGTCAACAACCCTTTACTACCGCATATTCAGGCGGCGTAGATGATAATGACGGCCTGAAAACCCTTCTCCTGTCTGGTTTTCAGGCTGATTATTGTGACGGACATAAACACTGTACATACCGTTACACAGCAACGCTCATCATCGGCGATAAGCCTGGTATATAATCCAAAAATACAGGGGACGATTTACTGTGAAGATAAAAATTCACAAATTTCAAACAATAAATATCATGTAGCCTTACTTTATGATGAAAATCAAAAATACTCTCTGCCTACATATCCTGATGGCTACCCTTGCCATCCTGTTTCTTAGCGTTCCCCCGCTGGTGAAGAGCGTTGATCCGGCGCTGACATTCCAGCCTCTGATTAACACGATGGAAGGGACGGCAAAAGAACAAAAGGAAAAGATAGCCACCATTTCCCATGCATTACAGGGAAATGCGATTTTCTTTCTCGGGGCTTCCGAGGTTTCTACATCTGAAGATGAACATTACGCAGTATATAATTACTTTAATAACCAACTACACCGTCCGGTCGTGGCCTATGGCGATAGCTATGTGGATAGCGTCACGCATTTTTTGCTGCTTTCGCGTTTTAAAAATGAGCTTAACGCGAACAGTAAAGTTGTTTTACTGCTGGCACCCGATAGCTTTTATTCAGATGGTATTCCGCCGGCCATTTTTGCCAACAATTTTCCCGCATCTATTTTTGATCCGCTGATGCAGGATGACCAGACGCGTCCCTTTTTGGTCAATTACTTACAACATATCGATAAAGAAGAGATAAGCCATTTAACGTTCGGCCAAATGAAGGTCTATGGTTGGGATCCACAAATTATCTGGCAGGAAGTGAGTTATCAATTTGCTAATTTTTGTGAGCTGATAAAAAACTATTGGCTGTCGATGCTGCGTATTATCTCTCAGCCGACACAACCGTGGCCGCATCAGCCAATCGCCAACATGACGCCAGACTGGAGTCGCGAGTTAGATCAGGCTCGCGTGCTGAACCAGTCCCGTGAGCAAAGTGCAGACACTCTGTGGATGGATAAGTCTGTTTTTGCAGACGATCCAACGCGGGAAGAGTGGGATGACGCGCCGATTGTTCCGGCGCAGATGGAGGCATTACGAGCGACGATCAAACTGCTGAAGGCGAGTAACGCCCAGTTTGTGGTCATTGTCGATCCGATTAATCCGTGGGCGATTAAGAATTCCGAGAAATTCCAGCCAGTGGATAGCCAGATCAGATCGATGCTGGAAGAGAATCAGGTTCGCTATTTTGATATGTATGCGCAGCCTTATCAGAACGGTTGGAATTGGGATCGCCTGCACCCAACCGATCCGGCATGGGTCGCGATGGATCAATTTATTGCAGAGAGTTTTAAATGATGAAAACTGCCATTCGCCTTTTTTTCCTTTATCTCTTTCTGGCAGTCACCATCGTCGCGTGGACGTCTGTTGATGAAAGCATGAGTTTAAAAGTGCATTTTGAATATCAAAAATTCTGAAGGATGAATAATGTATAGTTCCGGGGCATTTTTTTTCTTTCTGTTTTCATCCGCGTTACTGTTTGCGCTGGTTAATCGCGTATTCCGTTATCGGCTGACGTATTTATCTGCCTTCTCCGTATTGGCGTTATTCGGCTGGGGATATATTTTCCAGGGGGACTACGTTGTTCCCGTGGCGGTGTTCCTGAGCTTTTATCTTCTCGTCACCTTAAAAGAGAAAGGCTGGTTAAAAACCTGGCAGGCGGTCAGCCTGACGCTGCTGCCGTTGTTTTTGGTGAAATTACACCTTAATAACCACTGGGGCATGATCGGCCTGTCCTTTATGACCTTCCGCGCCATTGATGTCCTGCTTTATCGCAGTAAGAAAGATGGCCAGAATTTCCTGCACTACTTCTGCTACCTCTTTATGCCTTTTATTATTCTGGCTGGTCCGATGTATCGCTGGCGGACATGGGTTAATGACATTAATAAACCGGTCTTCACGCTGACCCGTGAACAGTTTTTAGTGGCGATGGAGCAGATTTTTACCGGCATTATTCAGAAGTTCTTATTTGCCATGCTGATCAATAATCTGGTGATTGAGTCGTGGAGTCAGCGCCCGTTTACGTTAAGCGTGGGTGTCGTGATGTCGCTCGCCTACAGCGCCTACCTTTATTTTGATTTTGCTGGCTACAGCAATATGGCTATCGGGGCGGGGCGCTTATTTGGCCTGAATATTCCGGCGAATTTCAATATGCCTATTCTGGCGAAAAACCCGCAGGATTTCTGGCGACGCTTCCACATCAGCCTGTCTGAATGGTTGCGGGATGTGGTCTTTATGCCGATTTATATGAATCTGATGAAGCTCGATTTTTTCCGACAGAACAAAACGTTGGCACAGAATATTGGCATCTTCTGCACCCTGTTTTGTATGGGGGCATGGAACGGGCTTGAACGACACTATGTCATTAGCGGCGCACTGTTTGGCGCCATTTCCGTTGCCCACAACATGCTGCAGTGGTCAGCCAAACGCAGTCCGGCGCTGAGCAATTGTCTGCATCATCCGGTTATTGCGTTCATCGGTCGAATTCTGACGCTGGCAAGCGCCGCGGCCTCCCTCTACATCTTTAGCGGAATGTCCCCACTATGAACCTTCACTCTGAACTTCAGGAACTACAAGACTTCCTCCGTGCGGCATTACTCGACCCCGCGAACCCAGATCAGTTGGCGATTACCGGTAGCGATAACGCGATGACCTGGCAGCAGCTCTCCGTCGCCGTGACAGACTGGTCGCATCGCTATCAGCAATGTCGGCAGCCTGCTGGTCCGCCAGTGGTGTTATATGGGCATCAGCAGGCGGAGTTTGCCGTGGCGATCTATAGCTGTCTGCTGCATAACATCCCGTATATTCCGGTGGACTGCATCTATCCTCAGGAGCGGCTTAACGAGATTTGCCACCTGGCGAGCGCCCCTTATTATTACGATGTGGCGACCCGACAGTTCATTGCGACCGGTGAGGAAGGGCAGGCGCTGGTCGAGCAGGATCTCGCCTATATTATGTTTACCTCCGGCAGTACCGGAAAGCCGAAAGGGGTGCAGATCGGGCGCGAAAGCCTGTGGCACTTTATGAAGTGGGTACGTCAGGACTTTTCGCTGCCAGACGTGCCGGTGCTGATGAACCATGCAGTGTTCAGTTTCGATCTCTCTTTGATCCCGCTGCTGGCGAATCTGGCAACGGGAGGGCATATCGTCCTGAATGCGAAAGAGGATATTGCGGCAGAAAACTGGCTCGATCGCCTGAAAGACAACGGCGTTTCTGTCTGGGTGTCAACGCCCTCTTTCGCCTACCAGAGGCTGCTTTCTCCCCAGTTCAACAGTGAATATTTACCTGAACTTAACGTCTTCGTATTCATTGGCGAAGTGCTAAACAAGGCGCTGGTCAAACAGTTACGCCGCCGTTTCCCGCATGCCAAAATTCTCAACTCCTATGGCCCAACGGAAGCGACCATCGCAACTACCGTTATCGAAATCACCGATGAAATCCTGCACAGTGAAAACGATCTGCTGCCGGTAGGGGCGATGATGCCGGACTCCAGAATGGAAATTACGTCTGAGGGCGAACTGATCATTTGGGGCAAAAATGTGATGCGTGGCTACCTTGGGCTGGCGAAAGAAAATGCGGAGAAATTGCTGCATCGGGAGAGCGAAGCGTTCCGGGGCTACAGAACCGGCGACCTGGGCTACGAGGACGGACTGCTATACTGTCAGGGTCGCAACGATAGCCAGATCAAACTGAATGGCTACCGGATTGAAATCAATGAGATTGAAAATCGTCTGCTGGCGATATCCGACATCAGCGAAGCGGTGGTTCTGCCGTTGATGAAATCGGGCGGTGGTGTTCTGCGCATCGCAGCGTTCTGTGTGACGAACTTAGCGCCAGAAGCGATTAAAACATCGCTCTCGAAGGTGATTCCGCCTTACATGGTGCCTTCCCAAATTATTATAAAAGATGCGTTGCCGCTTAACCCTAACGGCAAAATTGATCGTAAACTGCTGGACAGCCATGCCCGAACGATCTAATGACTCAGGAAAAAATGATGGAACAAGAAATACTCGCGCTGTTTGAAAAGATCTTATCCCGTAAAGTGGGCTTTAACGACGAGCTGATTGAGTCCGATATTCTCGACTCTATTCTGGCGGTCGACTTGGTGCTGGAAGTGCAGGACGTTTACGGCTGCGTGATCCCGCCAACCGAAGTCGCCACCGTTCTGAAAACCCCAGCGGATTTGGCTCGCTACATCGAAGAGAACCGCGGCTAAGCCTGAAACGGCGACGGTTTTTTCTCGTTATTTAAAGACCCCAGATAGGTTTATCTGGGGTTTTTTAATTGGGGGGAGTATCAAGGTCCATTACATCATTAGATTTTAGTGAAAAGAGGAGGGCAGTGATTCTCTATTCAAACCCTCCTAATTATTAAAATTGTATCCGTGGTGTTGAATATTTGTTGCCGATATTATCTGAAAAGATCTTTCAACAATGGATAATACACGGAGACGTAAAATGGACGCATTCACTTTAGAAGATCGCTTTGATTATCAGCCTTTAACTCATTCCCAAGGTGATACCTGTCATTTTGGTGTGCGTATTGAGCCTAAACAGTCAGGCGTGCATATTGGTGAATTATCACCTACCTGGCTGCGTACATTAGTAGAGAACGAACAATTAGTGGTACTGCGGGGCTTTGATAGCTTTACGAGTGCAGAAAATTTAACAACATACTGCGCAGCCATTGGTGACATTATGCAATGGCCATTTGGTGCCGTGTTGGAGCTGGTTGAACAACCCGATGCCACCGACCATATCTTTGCTAATAACTATGTTCCCTTGCACTGGGACGGCATGTACCTTAAAACCGTGCCTGAACTACAAGTCTTTCAATGCGTCTCAGCCGTTGGCGAAGGGCAGGGTGGGCGAACCACGTTTTCGAGTACCACCACGGCGTTACGTCTGGCGTCACCCGAAACCAAAGCGCTGTGGCAGCGTGCCACAGGTCAGTATCAGCGCGCCGTCGAGCTATACAGCAGCACCGCGCAGGCTCCTATTATCGAGCAACACCCCTACCGCACGTATCCCGTCATTCGTTTTTGTGAGCCACCGATTGCTGGTGATAAAGAATTCTTGAACCCATCCACTTATCACTTCTCCGGTATTGAACCTGAAGAGCAAGAGCAATTACTTAGCAGCTTGCAACATGCCTTATATGATCCACGGGTTCAGTATGCTCACCAATGGCAAAGCGGCGACATTGTCATAGCAGATAACTACTCGTTATTACATGGTCGTGAATCTTATGCCAGCCAGAGTGGCCGTCATCTGCGCCGAGTGCATATCCATGCTAAACAGCCGCTGACTAACCCACATTTGGTGCAGCCGTCATGAAACCACAGCATGTTGATCTCATGATTATCGGCGCCGGGCCCGTCGGGCTGGCCTGCGCCTATCTTGCTCAGCTGTCAGGTTTAAGCACTGTCATTATCGATAAATCATCAGGGCCGCTAACGGTAGGGCGTGCTGATGCACTAAACGCCCGTAGTTTGCAACTGTTTGAAATTATGGGTTTATTCGACGAGCTTTATCCCTTAGGCAAAACCTGCAATACCAGCTCAGTCTGGTCAAAAGGTAAATTTATTTCACGCCAATCTACCTGGTGGGATGCTTTAGACGGCTGTTTCCACAAGCATTTTTTAATGATTGGTCAGGCTTATGTAGAACAAGCGCTCGATAATAAGCTCACCGAGCTAAAGAGTGCCGTGCGCCGTAATACTTCTGTGGAAGATATTGTGCTGGAGGATGACGGCTGCCTCACCACGCTCACCAGCGGTGAGACCGTGCGCTCCCAGTATTTGATTGGTGCAGATGGTTCACGATCGTTTGTGCGCCAACACTTTGCTATCCCGTTTGAGATCACTCGACCACAAATTACCTGGGCAGTGATTGATGGCGAAATAGAAACTGATTTCCCAAAAGTACCGGAAATTATTGTTTTCCAGGCAGAAACCGCCGATGTTGCCTGGATACCACGTGAAGGTAAGATTGATCGTTTCTATATCCAGATGGAGAGTGAGGACTTCACGCAACAGCAGGCGATAGATAAAATTAACCATGCTCTGCAACCACACCGCCTGCAATTCAAGTCGATTGAGTGGTACTCACAATTCTCGGTTAAAGAGTCTGTAGCAGAACACTATATCCTTGAAAATAAATTATTTATCGCTGGCGATGCGAGCCATATTCACTCGGTAAATGGTGGGCAAGGGCTAAATACCGGATTGGCCGATGCATTTAACCTCATCTGGAAAATCGCGATGATTAACCATCATCATGCGCCTCAAACGCTATTACAGAGTTACGAAACGGAGCGAAAAGCGGTCGCGCTGGAAGTGGTAAAAACGTCAGCGGAACTCGTGCGTTCAACCAAAACTTCAGAGACGGGCACCCATGCCGATGACTACGTCAAGATTGTCGAAAAACGTGCGGGTTACATCACGGGGATGGGCGTTCGCTATGGAACCGACGGGCGTGTTGGCGAAAGGCTGCATGATTTTATGTGGCGTGATTCTCAATCTAGTCAGTCAGGCAGAATTTACTCACATTTAAATTATCGCAATTACAGTTTGCTCATCATCGGCGCGGCGGCTGTCCCTGCATCACTGCCTGATATCGTCAATATTCTGCACGTTGAAACGGGAAGTAGCCCCTATTCCGATCAATATCTTTTAGTGCGGCCAGATGGCTATATAGCCGCCACCGCTCCTCTCGACCAACCTTCAGTCATCAGTCATTACTTTAGCGACTGGCGAGTTCAATAGCATAAACGTTGCCGGCTCAGTGATGTTGCGCTGAGCTGGTTTTATTTTGTCGGGCAGGGTGAAAATGCAGATATTGATATTGAGTAGATACTTAATCATCAGAATCTTCCCTGATCTGTTCGTCAGATTACTCCCTTGTGCTCATAAAATCAGACGTAACCCCGTTCCCTTCAAACCCACTGTCCCAGCTTTCACCTGCCGGAGTGATGATACGCGTGCGCCAATCGCGACGATGTCGGCATACGCTGGCTGTTGGTATAAGAATTCATTGAACGGGCTTGTACCATCACTTATACCAACAAATCCTACTTGATGTATGGAGATGTCGGTAGAGTCTGGTTGACTGAAAGTGAAAGCAGCGAATTTTTAGCTAATTCACTGAATTTTAGGCATAAAAAAAGACGTCGGTTGACGTCTGTTTACTTCGAAATGGTACGCCCTACAGGGCTCGAACCTGTGACCTACGGCTTAGAAGGCCGTTGCTCTATCCAACTGAGCTAAGGGCGCATTTCAAAAAGAAATGGCTGTTGCTTGTTACAACAGTGGGCTGGATTATACCCACACGTCCCAGTGAGTCAACGGGTTGGCGCTGGATTTACGCTATACGGTGAATCCCTGTACAACTTTGGTGAATGTCGCTTTCTCAGGTGTGACTTTTTTGCACAATTGCGAGCCTTGTCCACATGAACTACACATAGCAATGAAAATTTCAGTTTTATCTGCTAGATGCGTTCAGTAATTCTTTTCAAGTTATGAACGGACGTATTCTGCGTTCTGCGCTGTTGGTACACTATGCCCGCATTCGTGGGTTTTGGATGAGTGTGGGCTGCTTTCACGTGCCGGGTTTGCCGCTCGGCTATTTGTGGATCCGCTATTTTGTCGAACTTTGGAACCTTTTGATTTATGAACATTCTTTCATCCGCATTCTTGCGCGTTTGTCTGCTGGCAATGTTGATGCTGCCTGTTGGATATGCATCGGCGGCGAGTGCGGATTCTGATCCTGACCCACAGCCTGCGCAGACCGATGCGCCCGTAAAAATTAATGTTGATGCCGAGTTGGTCAAGCTGCAAAAACAGTTAGATAACATCAAGCAGCAGGTTTCAGGCACCAATAGCGACAGCAAATTTGGCGCGTTGAACGACACAACGCAGGAACTGGTGAATAGCGCCAATGAGCTTGCTAATGCAGTAGCACCGCAACGCGCTCAAATTCAGGCTCAGTTGGATGTCTTAGGACCCGCGCCAGAGCCCGGATCCAGCATTAGTGAAACCAGCGAAGTGACACGTAAGCGAAACAGTCTGAATACGCAAAAAGCAAAAATGGATGCGCAGATCGAGCAGATTCAGGCTTTACGCACCGGAGCGAGCAATCTGTCCGCGCAAATTGTGACTTTGCGCCGTAATGCGCTGAAAACGCAACTGGCATTGAATTCCGGTAGCATTCTGGGCGGGCGCTTCTGGGCACCGATTGTGGCTCCGCAGGCTGAGGATGTACGCCGCCTGAGCACCTTTCAGGATCAATTAAGCGACGCTTTTACGGTGGCCTGGGAGCCAGACTGGCGTTACGGCTCCGCACTCCTGATTTTGATCGCCATGGCTATGAGTTCGGCGGGGCGTCGGTATATGGAGAAATGTCTGGCCTGGGCGGGAATTAACTGGCTGCCGGAAGGGCGTCTGCGGCGGAGCTTTTTAGCCACGGCGTCGGTTATTTCAACCGTGGTCACGATCGGTATTGCGGTAAATCTGATCGACTTTACGTTTACGCGCCACGGTGAAGCTTCAGAACGCGTCGTGTCGTTCCTTGATGCGTTGGTGAGACAGGCAATTTTCTGTTCGATGATCGCTGGATTGGGGCGTGCGTTCCTTTCGAATCAGCGCCCTTCATGGCGTTTGCCTGCGATTGCTAACCCCGTCGCAAAAGCCATGAAGCCGTTTCCTGTGGTTGCCGCGGGCATTATTCTGATCTTCGGTTTTATTGAACAAGTGACAGCGACGGTGGGAACATCGGTCGCGGCAACCATTATGGTGAACGGCTTATCTGCACTGTTCCTGGCCTTTACTGCGGGGACGATCACGCTGAAAAGCGATCAGATTCGTCGGCAGATGGTGCATTCAGGGGAACAGCCGGAAGCGCGTTCGACATTATCCGGCATTATTCATCTTGCCGTATTGGCAACATCGTTCTCTATTCTGGTGTCGCTGGTCATCGGCTATATCTCACTGGCTCGTTTCCTGGCGTTCGAGCTGGTGTGGATTGGTATGGTGTTCTCCTGCCTGTATTTGTTCTCAACGTTTATTACCGATATCTGCGAAAGCCTCTTTTCTCCCAACAACGCCAGCGGTAAGCGAATGAAAAATTCGCTCAATCTGGACGATCGGCATCTGGCTCAGGCTACCTTGCTCCTGTCGGCTGCCGGTAAAGTCTTTTTAATCTTGATGGCGGCCGTCGCTTTACTGAACGGGACGTTTGGCACCACTACGCCGCTTGAGCTGGTGCAAAAAGCCGTTGAAATCTGGGGCGGAAAAGGGCTGGAAACGCTCAGTATTGTGCCTGCTCATCTGGTCAATGCCGTGCTCTTTCTGGTGGTGGGGGTTTATGTTTTACGCTCCTCAAAACGCTGGCTGGAAGATGAATTCCTTCCTAAAACGACGTTAGAACGCGGTATCCGTGCGTCGCTGGTGACGCTGTTCAGCAACATCGGCTACATCCTGATTATCCTGCTGACGTTGGCGACATTGGGGATTGAATGGAACAAGCTGGCATGGATTGTCAGCGCGCTGTCGGTGGGTATCGGTTTTGGCTTACAGGAGATCGTGAAGAACTTTATCTCTGGCCTGATTTTGTTGACAGAGCGCCCGGTGAAAGTTGGCGATTCGGTCAGTATTAGCGGCGTTGAAGGGGACATCCGGCGGATTAACGTGCGTGCGACGGAAATTCAGCTTGGCGACCGTTCGACGGTGATCGTGCCGAACTCCCAATTTATTTCGCAGAATGTGCGCAATATTACGATGGGGAACCCGTTTGGGGTTGCCACGCTGGCGCTGACGTTTCCGCTGGATATCGATCCTGAAGAAGTCCGGACACTGTTACTGGATGCCTACATCAGCCATGAGGCGATTCTGGAAACCCCTGCACCGTCAGTGAAGTTCAGCCAGTTGAACCCAACGGGCATGGTGCTGAGCGTCACGGGCTATGTCAGCAGTCCGAGAATGGTATCGGAAGCGAAGAGCGATCTGCTGTTTGCGATTATCAAGCGGCTGCGGGAATCTAATATTCCACTGGCCGTACCGCAGAAGATGGTGTTGGAAAACTCAGGGCTTGCGCTGACTGACGGCATGTCGGGTGAGGATAAATAATGATTTATACCCTAAATAATTCGAGTCGCAGGACAAAACGTTAGCGTTTTGAACAACGCACATGCAGCTTGCAGTATGACGGGTATAGCCATCCGTTATCCGGCAGTGAACGGGTAACGGATGAACATCGAAGCCGTGCTTACAGGATGTGAAGCGCGGCTATTTTTCCTGCTGTTTAATCATATCGAGATAGATTTCACGCAACCGCTGAGTTATTTTTCCGGGCTTGCCGTCGCCGATCGTTTTTCCATCCAGCATGACGACGGGGAGAACGAGCATGGTGGCTGAACTGACAAAAATCTCTTTAGCATGATACGCCTCTTCCGGCGTAAAAAAGCGTTCTTCCAGCGTAATGCCCTCCTTTTCTGCCAGCTTGAGCAGCGACTGACGCGTAATACCGTGCAGAATAGCGTTGCTGAGTGGGCGGGTCACAACTGTGTTGTCATGCAGGACGATGTAGCAATTGCAGGAACTGCCTTCGGTAATGAAACCGTCTTCAACAAAGAAAGCATCGTCGGCCTGATTGGCATGGGCATACTCTTTTGCCAGGCTGGCGGCGAGCAGGCTGACGGTTTTGATGTCTCGACGCTGCCAGCGAATATCCTCTGTGGTGACAACGTGCAGGCCCGTTGTGGCTTTCGGATTACCGACCAGTGAACGTGCCTGAGTGAATAACACCAGCGTGGATTTGACGTCAGCAGAAGGGAAATAGAAATCACGATCGCCGGCATTGCCACGGCTAAGCTGTAAATAGATCGCGCCTTCTTTCAGATCGTTTTTATTGATCAGCTCATCGTGAATCTCTTTGAGTGCCTCAGGAGTGACAGGCAACGTGAGCGACAGCTCGCGGCAGGAGCGTTGCAGGCGAGTGATATGATCGGCGAAATCAACCAGCTTGCCATCGATGACCGCCGTCACTTCATAGACGGCATCGGCAAACAGAAAACCACGGTCAAATACAGAAATTTTTGCTTCATTTTCTTCTACATACTGTCCATCAACATAAACAAGACGTTGCATCACAACACTCCTTAATAGTTGCTCAATGCAGGTTAACGCGCGTTATCCCCACAATAATGCGTCGGGCGGTAATATTTCGCTACCGTTATAGTGCAACCCGTTAGTACGATCGCGCTGCAAGAGCAGCGGGCCATCCAAATCGACCACGGCGGCACCTTGTGCCACGACAAATGCAGGTGCCATCGAGAGCGATGTACTCACCATACAGCCGACCATAATTTTTAAACCTTGCTCCTGCGCATATTGTCGCAGACGCAGGGCTTCCGTTAGACCGCCGGTTTTATCCAGCTTGATGTTGATCATGTCATAACGGCCGACCAGAGCGGATAGCGACTGACTGTCATGACAGGATTCATCGGCACAGACGGGAATCGGGCGGGGCAAGTCTGCCAGCACATCATCTTTGCCTGCTGGGAAAGGTTGTTCGATCATCGTTACGCCAAGTGCAGCAAGTTCAGGAACCAGCGTCAGATAACGTTCGGTATCCCATCCTTCATTCGCGTCCACAATCAGACGAGCCGATGGTGCGCCTTCGCGCACGGCGGCAACTCTGGCCAGATCGTCTGCATCGGCCAGCTTTAGTTTGAGAAGAGGGCGGTTAGCATGATGTATTGCGGCGTGGCGCATACGGTCTGGTGTATCCAGCGATAGCGTATAGGCCGTCTCCAACGCCGTAGGCGAAGGGAGATTCAAACGCTGCCAAATGCGCTGTTGGTGCTGTTTGCACTCCAGATCCCAGAATGCACAATCGAGCGCATTGCGCGCCGCGCCTGCGGGCAGGATGGTTTGCAGCCTCTCCCGATCTAAACCGTTACGGATGTCGCCGTGCAGTGAGGCAATTTGTGCCGTGACGCTGTCGAGGGACTCGCCGTAGCGCGAATAAGGGACGCATTCGCCGTAGCCTGTCACGTTGCCAGACTGGATCGCCACCACAACGACATCCGCCTGACGCTTGCTGCCGCGTGAAATGGTAAATGCGCCTTCTATTGGCCAACTCTCGGTGAAATATCGCATCTCAGTCATAAGCTTACTCTCGGGTTAACCATCCTGTGCCTCAGGGGGATAAGCGCCTTATTTACAAGGCCTGAGCGGGTCATCAAGTGTAATGCTTCTTTCGGTGCGTATTCTCCATTTTTCGCGATCGTAGCCAGAAATTGATGAAGCTTAATTCCAGGCTGGAAAAATTTACGAGCACAGTATCGACAGGGCGAATTATCTGAGATAGCTTGAATAAGCTCATCACACTTCAGGTCGCCTGTACCCCTGTGGTTAACGAAAGTTGTAGTTAACGAAAGGTGTCGTCAACGAAAACGGGTTACAGCGATTTGAATGATGCTGAGTAGAGTGCCTTTACAGGCACTGCGTCGCTCGGACGGTCCGGGCGCTCACGTTAATCTGAGGATGTTATGGCTGATTCTACTTCTCCGCGCCGTTTTACGCGCATCGATCGTCTTCCCCCGTATGTATTTAATATTACTGCTGAATTAAAAATGGCTGCGCGTCGTCGCGGCGAAGATATTATTGATTTCAGCATGGGTAACCCTGACGGCCCGACCCCTCCTCATATCGTGGAAAAACTCTGTACAGTCGCACAACGCGAAGATACTCACGGATATTCGACATCCCGAGGCATTCCGCGCTTACGCCGAGCGATCTCCCGCTGGTACGCCGATCGTTATGAAGTTGATATCGATCCTGAAAGCGAAGCTATCGTCACGATTGGCTCCAAAGAGGGGCTGGCGCACCTGATGCTGGCAACGTTAGATCATGGCGATACGGTGCTGGTGCCTAACCCCAGCTACCCGATTCACATTTATGGTGCAGTGATTGCCGGGGCGCAGGTGCGTTCTGTGCCGCTGGTGGACGGCGTCGATTTCTTCAACGAATTAGAACGCGCGATCCGCGAGAGTATTCCGAAGCCGAAAATGATGATTCTCGGTTTCCCGTCGAACCCGACAGCACAGTGTGTTGAGCTGGATTTCTTTGAACGCGTTGTGGCGTTGGCGAAACAGTACGGCGTGTTGGTGATCCACGATCTGGCCTATGCCGATATCGTGTACGACGGCTGGAAAGCGCCGTCGATCATGCAGGTTCCCGGCGCGAAGGACATCGCGGTAGAGTTCTTTACGCTGTCGAAAAGCTACAACATGGCGGGCTGGCGTATCGGCTTTATGGTCGGCAACCCAGAGCTGGTCAGCGCGCTGGCGCGGATTAAGAGCTACCACGATTACGGCACGTTCACACCGTTGCAGGTGGCGGCGATTGCTGCGTTGGAAGGCGATCAGCAATGTGTGCGGGATATTGCTGAGCAGTATCGCCAGCGCCGTAACGTGTTGGTGCGTGGTCTGCACGAGGCCGGCTGGATGGTTGATGAGCCGAAAGCGTCAATGTACGTCTGGGCGAAAATTCCTGAAGCCTATGCGCATCTGGGGTCGCTGGAGTTTGCCAAACGCCTGCTGTCGGAAGCGAAGGTTTGCGTCTCCCCCGGCATTGGCTTTGGCGATTATGGCGATACCCATGTTCGATTCGCCTTAATTGAGAATCAGGATCGAATTCGGCAGGCGGTGCGCGGTATTAAGGCCATGTTCCGTGCCGACGGTCTTCTGCCAACCACCAAATCCTTACCCGGCAAGGGCACGACTGCCTGATAGTCATTTCCTGATAACCACGGCTCCCAGTCGACTGACTGGGAGCACATAAACATGCCGTGACAGCGGCTTATCATTTGCTAGAATGCCTACCGTTAATCTCAATCAGGATGAGTTTGTCATGTCATTATCTCTGTCTAAAATTTCTGCGTTAACGCTGCTTTGCGTCACGCTGGCCGGGTGCCAACAAACAGGAACGTCTGCCCAAAAAGGAACGGCGGCAGGCCAGTCTTCTGCGGTGACGGTTTCTCCCAACGATCAACTGAATCAACTGGCGTCGCTGGTTGCGGCTACCCGCTATCTCAAATCGAAGTGTAACCGCAGCGATCTGCCAGATGATGCGACGATTGCCAATGTCGCGTTGGCTGTAGCGAAACAACGAGGCTGGAATGTCGCGAGCTATCAGGCTTTACCGCAGCGCAGTGAAAGCCTATATCAAGGGCTATTGAAAGACAGTACGCCAAAAGAGGCGCAGTGTTCGGAGTTTAACCGTACGTTGACGCCGTTTATTGATGCCATTCGCAGCCAAAGTTAAGGCGTAGCGCCCCCACTTTCATTGTCGGCGGAACGTTCATTCTCGTTGAATTTTCCGCCCGGCCAATCTTCCAGTGCTTCCAGAATAAACACCTCACCCTCTACGCTGAAAATGGTCATATCCTGCTGGATCTGTTCTATGGTCAGCCCTTCTATTGGCGAATCCCCTTCGCGGAATTGCAGGCCGTTGAGCGTGATGCTGCGCTTGGTTTCATCCGACGTGTAAACATGTGCGCTGTAGGCCAACGGCGGAATCTCACCGTTGCTGATGGCGGGTAACGGCAGCGTGGTCTTTTTCTCTGAGGAAGCGGGTGTATCGGTATGGGCCTCTTCCTGATGAGGTGTAGCGGCGAGTGCTACTGGTGTTTGTTCTTCTGCCGCAGGCAAGGTGGTCGCTTGAGCCGCTAAAGCGGTCGTCGGAGAATCAGGGCTCCCCCAGCGCTGGTGGCTGAACCAGCCGAGTGCGGTAAAAAGCAGAGCATAAATAACCATCAGATAACCGGGCATCGGGTATCTGGCAAGCAGTGCTGGCTGTGAGTGTGTCGTTGCGTCCGGTGCGTTATCCACGCGCTTATCCTTAAGTGTTTTAGGGGGTATTTAGGTCGTGTAGCATCACATCATAAACCAAAGTCGGGGGAGTAGGATGGTGCCGTCTGCCTTATTTTGCAAAAAATAGAAAGAGCCAGAAAACTGAATCTCTCGGTTATGTGACAGTTCCTCCATTTTGATTAAAAACTATTACGGTCATAATAATCACAGATGGAATCTTGATGCGGGTCGCAAAAAAAACGTGTGAATTTGCTTTAATGAAACCATGTTTTACCATTGTAGGTATAACGTTTCTTTTTTATGTTCGATAATCAATCAGCGTGGGGTGGTGCCATCATCATTTAATTAACAGTCCCGAGTGCTAAATGGGCAGTGTTATTATGTGGTTTTTTACTACAGATAGTGTGCTGCTTTTTTATCAATAAGGGACGTGCCAATCTGCCACGACATTAAGAATAAAAGTACTTTTAAAGTATGCGATTAATATCGCAGGGTTTTGTGCGGATTTATTTTTCTATTTTAATAATTAAAAAATACTGAGGGATAAAATGTTTAGAACGGTTATTGGGACTGGTCGTTTACGTACCTGTGCGGTAGCTATTGCCCTTTCCGGGCTCGTGCTTTCCGGGTGTGATAATAGTCAGCAGCCAGTGGCAGAAGCGGCTCCGCCAGATTTGCAGGTGAAAACGGCACCGTTTGGCTGGGCTTCGCAATATCAGAATACGGATGGTAAATTTTATGCGACGACGGGCGGCGAGGGCGCGCATGAAAATAGCATTTATGTCGTCACCAGCCGCCAGGAATTAAAAGACGCATTAAATAACATCCGCAGCCCCCGTTATATCGCAGGCGATGCCGATGCGGAATTGAAGGCGAAGTTAGAACCCAAAATTATCTACTGGCAAGGCACGGTCCGCGGCGATGATTTAGGCAATGGACGCTATGCGGATGCTGAGTATTATAAAACCAAGCCGAATAAAACGACGTTTGATTTTGATTTATACGTCAAAGCGTTCGATCAGGATTACATGGCGCAGTTGAAAGCGACGGCGGATGCGGGCGGCAGCGATGCGGCGGCGGCTAGCGCTGAACTTAGCCTGCTTAAAAAGCAAAATGGTCAACGCTCGCAGTATGCCAACAACCAGAAGGCGCAGATTCAATTTCAGGTACCGCCGAATACCACGATTTTAGGTGTGGGTAGCGAAGCGAAACTGGTAGAGGGCTATTTATCCCTCAATACCTTAAGTCACACGTTTGGCAAAACCGATAACAGCAACATCATTATCCGTAATATTACGTTTCAGGCACCGCGTGACTTCGCCCCAGCCTGGGATGCGGGCGACGGTGATAAAGGCAACTGGAATGCGCGCTATGATTCCGTGTCGATTAACGCCAGCAAAAATGTCTGGGTTGATCACTGTACCTTTACGGACGGTGAACATCCTGACTATCAGGAACCGGTGCTATTTGGCAAACATATCCAGCGCCACGACGGTTTGCTGGATATCGAAGACGGTGCCGACTACCTGACGATTTCCTACAACATTTTTGCCGAGCATGACAAAACGGTATTAATTGGTTCCGGCGATGGTGATAAAGGGGAATACCGAATCACTTTTGAAGGCAATTTATGGGACAACAGCGTGCAGCGTTCACCGCGTGTGCGCTTTGGTCAGGTGCATTTGCTGAATAACTACCATCGCGGGGCAACGGATACAAATTACCCCATTCTGTATGCCATTGGGATGGGCTTCGATTCATCCATTCTTTCCGAAAGTAACGTGTTTAATTTCCAGGGCGGCGGTGCGGATGAAAATCTGATCATCGGTGCCTACAAAGGAAGCAAATTTAAAGACAACGGCTCCTGGTTCAATGGCAATCCGGCAAGCAATTTGAATCAAATCGCATTAGACAAATGCAGCACATTGCAAGAAGCCGAGAAGGCCGCCGCTACGAATTCTGGCAAAGCGGTACCCGCATGGGCGCTGGAAACCTGCACCAATGAATTGGAATGGAGCCCGCCTTATGCGTATAGCGCCGGGAAATCTATTGCTGCCGTTGAGAAATACGTCCTGGACAATGCCGGAGCGGGGAAACTGGATATTTCTCTGCCGTGAATCGTCTGATTCAACCCATTATTCTTTTATTTGATTTTTATCTGTAAACCCTCTGCCGATAGGTTTCGTTCTGTGGCAACTACCCTGCCGTAGGGCGAAATACATCGGGCAAAATAATAGTAAAAATACAGGAAATGCTATGACTGACTTTTTACCTCGTACCCGTCTTACGCTCTGCGCAACATTAGTCCTGAGCGGCCTGATTGCCGGATGCAGCGATAGCGACTCAACGCCTGACGTTGGTGTTGATCGTTCCGCCGCGCCACAAAATCTTAAAGTGCCGACATTGGCTTATGATGACCGCAGCGTGGTACTTGCCTGGGAAAAACCGACCAAACCTGCCGCTGGCATTAAGGATTACCGTGTCTATATGAATGGAACCTTGCTGGGCGGAACCATTGATAACCAGAACACCCATTCGCCGGCCAAGCCCTATATCGATAATTTCTACAATTCGATTGATACCGATAACTGGCATGTCCGCGTCAGCTTCCACAATTTCAAGGTCGATAATCTGTCGCCTGAAACGGAATATCGCTTCACGGTGCGCGCGCTTTATGACGACGGCAAAGAATCCGTTGATAGTGAAACTGTCGTGCAGAAAACGACGGCGACGCCAGCTTCACTGAATGTGACCAACTACGGTGCTAAAGGGGATGGTGTCGCCAACGACACGCTGGCGATTCAGAAGGCGATTGATGACTGTACGCCAGCCGCGTATCCGAAAGGATGTAAAGTCGTGGTTGAGGGGGGAACGTTTAAAACCGGCGCGCTGTTCCTGCACAGCGATATGACGTTTGAAGTCGCGAAAGGTGCCACATTGCTGGGATCGGCAAACGGTGACGATTACCCGCTCGCCCGCGGCTATTATCTCTACCCTTATAGTTCACCTAAATTGCCGAAGCGTCCGCCTTCTCTGATTAACGTACTGGAAGCAGACGATCAGGGCAGCAGCCATGCAGGCACCTTTAAAAATATTCGTATCGTCGGGCAGGGCACCATTGATGGCAACGGCTGGACGCGCGGTATTAAAGCTGGTGACGCAAACATTACTGAAACTGATGAGTTAAATAACTCGTTACCGCTCTATCGTGCGAGTAAAGCCACCAATGTCAGCAGTGACGGTATTCTGGCAAAAGACCAAACGGCAAAAGCTGTTAATGAAGGTATGTCACTGGATGAGGCGTACAAAAACCGACGCTCCAGCCTGATGACGTTGCGCGGTGTGAGCAATATGTATCTGGAAGGGCTGACGATTCTGAACCCGGCATACCATGGTGTGATGGTGCTGGAGTCCGAAAATGTGGCGATGAATGCGCTGGTACACACGACGTACGACGCGAATAATGCAGATGGCATTGAATTCGGCAACAGCCAGAATGTCATGGTATTTAATAACTTTTTTGACACGGGTGATGACAGCGTAAACTTTGCCGCAGGATACGGTGCCGAAGTGGCAACGCTGGGGCAAAAAGCGCAGAGCGGTGCCTGGATCTTCAATAACTACTTCCGCCGTGGGCATGGTGCGGTGGTTACGGGTAGCCATACCGGTGCCTGGATTGAAAAAATTGTTGCTGAAGATAACGTAATGAATAAGACGGATGTGGGCCTGCGCATGAAGAGTCGACCCTATTATGGGGGTGGCTCGCGTGACGTGGTATTCCGTAATAACGCGATGCGTGATATTGTCAACGAGCCGTTTGTGTTCACGATTAAATATAAAGCGGACGTGAACGATACCCAGCCTGCTGCTGAGCCCGCACAGTTCCGTGATGTGACCGTTTCCAACGTCACGGTTGATGGTACAGCGAAGAAAAACAGTATCATGGTCGATGGGATGACCGTGGCTGAAATGGCTGATGCGTATAAGTTCTCTTTTGGACGTGATGCTTATCATCAAGGCTTACATTTTGAGAATGTAAAATTCAAAAATGTAAAAGCTACTGACATCACATTCCTGAAGAACAGTGAATTTAAAAATGTCATTTTTGAGAATGTACCGGGAGCCTGGAATTTCGGTCATATTGAAAATATCAGGCTCGAAGACCGTGTAAATAATGATGCCGCGCTGACGACCAGTGGTGATGAGACCATCACCCGGGAAGCCGCAACGGAATAAGGCATTTTCCCCACGCTACTCGGCGTGGGGAGTATTATGGATGATTACCTATGGCACGATTGCAAGCTTTCAAAGATCCGTCTTTTAATTCGTTGGTTGCCACTTTTCGGTCACTGCCCGCTCCACTGATCCGACGTATTGTGTTGGGGCTGATTTTGCTGCTGATTTGTCAGCAGTTGGCTGTATTGACCTGGCGCTTTCTCCTCCCTGAAGACTCACGCATTGCTGGCGTGTCGGTCACGCCTGCCCAGGCGAAAGAAAAGCCCGTAACGCCGGGTGATTTTACCTTATTCGGCCATGCCCCCGCTGCAGATGCGTCTGCGGTTAACGACGCCGCATTATCCGGCGATATTCCTCTGACCTCGTTAAATATCAGTCTGACTGGGGTGTTGGCGAGTGGAGACGCCAAGCGTTCGATTGCCATTATCGCTAAAGATAGTCAGCAATACAGTCGCAGCGTCGGCGATGCCATTCCGGGCTATGAAGCCAAAATTGTGACTATCTCTGCCGATCGTGTCGTGCTCCAGTACCAAGGGCGCTATGAAGCGCTGCATTTGTATCAGGAGGAAAGCACTGCCGACGCACCGCCGTCTTCTGGCGCGTTTAGCCAGGTGAAAGAGAACATACAAAAAGATCCCTTCTCCGCGCAGGACTACCTGACCATTTCTCCCGTCACGGAAGAAGAAGTACTAAAAGGATATCAGTTAAACCCCGGTAAAAATCCCGATCTTTTCTACCGCGCAGGCTTGCAGGATAACGATCTCGCTGTGTCATTAAACGGCATGGATTTACGCGATGCGGATCAGGCACAGCAGGCGATGGCGCAGCTAGCCGGGATGAGCAAATTTAATTTGACCGTCGAACGTGATGGTCAACAGCAGGATATATATCTGGCACTGGATGGAGACCACTAATTTGTTTAGCAAGGGACAGGGATTTTTTAAGCGTCAGGTTTTTTCGAAGAATAAAAACCAGTGGCTTGATCATGTACGCCGTAAGAGCATGTTATTGCTCAGCGGGAGCGTTTTGCTGATGGCGTCATCATTGGCGTGGAGCGCCGAATTCTCCGCCAGTTTTAAAGGCACCGATATTCAGGAGTTTATTAATACCGTCAGTAAGAATTTAAATAAGACGGTCATTATCGATCCGTCGGTCAGCGGAACGATTACCGTACGCAGCTATGACATGATGAATGAAGAACAGTATTACCAGTTCTTCCTTAGCGTGCTGGATGTCTATGGATTCACCGTGATTCCGATGGATAACAACGTCCTGAAAATCATTCGCTCGAAGGATGCAAAATCGACGTCTATGCCGCTGGCCACTGATGCACAGCCGGGCGTTGGTGATGAGGTTGTGACGCGCGTCGTGCCCGTCAACAACGTCGCCGCGCGTGATTTGGCACCGCTGCTGCGCCAGTTGAATGACAACGCCGGTGCCGGGAGCGTGGTGCATTACGAACCGTCGAACGTGCTGCTGATGACCGGCCGCGCGGGGGTAATCCAGCGACTGATGACGATTGTCGAACGGGTTGATCAGACGGGCGATCGGAATGTGACCAGCATACCGCTGTCTTACGCTTCCTCAACGGAAGTGGTGAAGATGGTGAATGAGCTGAACAAGATGGATGAGAAATCCGCCTTGCCCGGCATGTTGACCGCCAATGTGGTGGCGGACGAGCGAACCAACTCAGTGCTGGTGCGCGGCGAGCCGAATTCACGCCAGCGCGTGATTGATATGGTCAAGCAGCTCGATCGCCAACAGGCGGTACAGGGCAACACCAAAGTTATCTACCTCAAATACGCCAAGGCTACCGATCTGGTCGAAGTGCTCACCGGCGTTGGCGACAGTATCCAAACCGATCAGCAAAATGCGCTGCCTGCGCTGCGCAAAGACATTTCGATTAAGGCACACGAACAAACCAACTCGCTGATTGTGAATGCCGCACCGGACATCATGCGCGATCTGGAACAGGTGATTGCGCAGTTGGATATCCGTCGTCCGCAGGTCTTGGTCGAAGCGATCATCGCGGAAGTCCAGGATGCCGATGGTATGAATCTGGGCGTTCAATGGGCGAATAAAAATGCCGGCGTAACGCAATTCACGAATACGGGATTACCGATCACGACAATGATGGCGGGGGCGGATCAGTTCCGACGTGATGGAACGCTTGGCACGGCAGCGACAACGGCGCTTGGCGGTTTCAACGGGATTGCCGCCGGTTTCTATCAGGGCAACTGGAGCATGTTGCTGACGGCGCTGTCCAAAAACAGTAAGAACGATATTCTGGCGACGCCCAGTATCGTGACGTTGGACAACATGGAAGCGACGTTTAACGTTGGTCAGGAAGTGCCGGTATTGGCCGGTTCGCAGACGACATCCGGCGATAACGTTTTCCAAACGGTAGAACGTAAAACGGTCGGTATCAAACTGAAAGTGAAGCCCCAAATTAACGAAGGCGACTCCGTTCTGCTGGAAATCGAACAGGAAGTCTCCAGCGTGGCAGATGCTGCTTCCAGCAGCAGCACCGACCTGGGTGCAACGTTCAATACGCGTACCGTGAATAACGCGGTACTGGTCAGCAGCGGCGAAACCGTCGTTGTTGGCGGCTTGTTGGATAAAAGTACCAATGAGTCCGCGAGTAAAGTGCCTCTGTTGGGCGATATTCCCGTGTTGGGACATTTGTTCCGTTCCAACAGCACGGAAACGAAAAAGCGTAACCTGATGCTGTTTATCCGTCCTTCCATTATTCGCGATCGCAGCCAATACCAGAGCGCCTCTGCCAGTAAGTATCACTCGTTCAATGCGGAAGAGGAGAAGCAGCGAGACGTGAACGGCAGCGAAGGGGGGCTCTTGAATAACGAGTTGCTGCGCTTGCCGGAAGGTGGAAATGCCTACACGTTCCGTCAGGTTCAGTCCTCTATTGTGGCGTTTTATCCGGCGGGCGGGAAATGAGTGACGTTGCCTCCCAGATGATAGAGCTACGCCCGATATTGCCTTTTGCCTATGCACGATCGCAGCAAATTCTGCTGTTGCAGCGGGAAAATGATGCGAGCCTACAGACGATTTGCGTCGCGCAAACGCCACCCTCTGCCTTGCTGGAAGCGCGTCGGATTGCGGGCTGTTCGCTCAGGATTGAACGCGTTACGGAAGACGAATTTGAACGGCAATTAGTCATTAGCTATCAGCGCGACTCGGAAGAGGCTCGCCGTCTGATGGAAGACATCGGCAATGAAATGGACTTTTATACGCTGGTGGAGGAATTGCCAGACAGCGACGATTTGCTCGATGCCGACGACGACGCGCCGATTATCCGCCTCATCAATGCCATGTTGACCGAAGCGATTAAGAATAAAGCGTCGGATATTCATATCGAAACGTATGAGCGCTATTTGCTGATCCGCTTCCGCGTTGACGGCGTACTGCGTGAGATTTTGCGTCCACAGCGTAAGCTGGCGTCGCTGCTGGTGTCGCGTATCAAGGTCATGGCAAAGCTGGATATTGCGGAAAAGCGTATTCCGCAGGATGGACGTATGGCGCTGCGAGTGGGGGGACGAGCGATTGACGTTCGTGTGTCCACGCTGCCGTCGAACTACGGTGAGCGCGTCGTGCTGCGCTTGCTGGATAAAAACAGCGTTAAGCTCGATCTTGAACTGTTGGGTATGTCGGAACGCAATCGACAACTGCTGGACAGCCTGATCCATCGTCCCCATGGCATTATTCTGGTCACCGGCCCGACAGGCTCGGGGAAAAGTACCACGCTTTACGCTGCGCTCAGTCGCCTGAATGCGTCAGAACGTAACATCATGACGGTGGAAGATCCCATCGAGTATGAACTGGAAGGCATCGGGCAAACGCAGGTCAATGCCAAGGTTGATATGACGTTTGCCCGCGGGCTGCGTGCCATTCTGCGTCAGGACCCAGACGTCGTGCTGGTGGGGGAAATTCGTGATGGTGAAACGGCGCAGATTGCCGTGCAGGCCTCGCTGACCGGCCACCTTGTGTTATCTACACTGCATACCAATAGTGCGCTGGGCGCACTGTCTCGTTTGCAGGATATGGGCGTCGAGCCTTTCCTGCTGTCAACCTCTCTGCTGGGCGTACTCGCGCAGCGTCTGGTCAGGACGCTGTGTTCTGACTGTAGCCAGCCGCAGCCGGTCGATCCGGTTCAGGCTGAACAGATGGGGATCGCACCCGGTACGCTGCTGCATAATCCCGTTGGTTGTCCGCAGTGTAGTTTTACCGGTTACCGGGGACGTATCGGTATTCATGAGCTGGTGCTGATCAATGACGACGTCCGTGCCGCGATCCACCGCAGTGACGGTGAAATGGCGATTGCGCAGATTCTGGGGGGGAGTCGAACCACTATCCGTCAGGACGGGTTGGATAAGGTACTGGCGGGGCTCACGACCTGGGAAGAAGTGATCCGCGTAACCAAAGAGGAATGATATGGCACAGTACCACTATCAGGCGCTGGATGCGCAGGGGAAAAAATGCCGTGGCGCTCAGGAGGCCGATTCTGCCAGACAGGCGCGTCAGCTATTGCGGGAGCGCGGGCTGGTGCCGCTGTCGGTTGATGAAAACCGAGGCGACCAGCAGAAATCCGGTTCTACAGGATTCTCCCTCCGTCGCAAAATTCGGATCAGCACTTCAGATTTGGCGCTACTGACTCGCCAGTTGGCCACGCTGGTGGCCGCGTCGTTGCCGCTGGAAGAAGCGCTGGATGCGGTGGCGAAACAGAGTGAAAAGCCACAGCTGAGCCAGTTGATGGCGGCGGTGCGCAGCAAGGTCATGGAAGGTCACTCGCTGGCCGATGCGATGAAATGCTTCCCCAGCAGCTTCGAACGGCTGTATTGCGCGATGGTCGCCGCAGGCGAGACGTCCGGTCACCTTGATGCTGTGTTGAACCGATTAGCGGACTACACCGAACAGCGCCAGCAGATGCGCAGCCGCATCCAGCAGGCAATGATTTATCCGTGTGTGTTAACCGTGGTCGCGATTGCCGTGGTCAGCATTTTGCTATCCGTCGTGGTGCCGAAAGTCGTCGAGCAATTTATTCATATGAAGCAGGCGCTGCCGCTTTCAACCCGCGTATTGATGGGAATGAGCGATGCCGTGCGTACGTTTGGGCCGTGGATGTTGCTGGCATTGCTGGCTGGGTTTATGGCGTTCCGCGTGATGCTGCGGCAGGAAAAGCGGCGCATCAGTTTTCATCGCCGTCTGCTGCATTTACCGCTGATCGGCCGCATAGCGCGTGGCTTAAATACAGCACGCTACGCGCGGACGCTCAGTATTCTTAACGCCAGTGCGGTGCCGCTGTTACAGGCGATGCGCATTAGCGGCGATGTCATGAGTAATGACTATGCCCGCCATCGGCTCTCGCTGGCGACGGATGCGGTACGAGAGGGCGTCAGCCTGCACAAAGCGCTGGAACAGACGGCACTTTTCCCCCCAATGATGCGCCATATGATCGCCAGCGGTGAACGCAGCGGCGAGCTGGACAGCATGCTGGAGCGGGCGGCGGATAATCAGGATCGGGAATTCAGTTCGCAGATGACGCTGGCGCTGGGGCTATTTGAGCCTCTGCTGGTGGTCAGCATGGCGGCGGTGGTGTTGTTTATCGTACTCGCGATTTTACAACCGATTCTGCAACTGAATACGTTAATGAGTTCGTAAGAGAACCAACAATTGAATGAGGGAAAGTAAGGATGCAACAGTCTCAGCGTGGTTGTGGACAAAATAGTTATGGTCAGAGCGGTAATCGTCAGCGTGGTTTTACCCTGTTGGAGATTATGGTGGTCATTGTCATTCTCGGCGTACTGGCGAGTCTGGTGGTGCCCAATCTGATGGGGAATAAGGAAAAGGCGGATCGACAAAAAGCCGTCAGCGATATCGTGTCTCTCGAAAGCGCACTCGACATGTACAAGCTGGATAACAACCGTTACCCGTCCACCGAGCAGGGGCTGAAGGCGCTGGTAACGAAGCCGACGGTACAGCCTGAACCGCGTAACTACCCAGCCGATGGCTATATTCGCCGCCTGCCGCAGGATCCGTGGGGCACGGAGTATCAGCTGTTGAACCCCGGCCAGCACGGCAAGCTCGATATCTTCTCTCTGGGGCCAGACGGCATGCCGGGAACGGAAGATGATATCGGCAACTGGAACCTTGATAAGAAATAAAGGCACGCGGCGATCTGCCTGTCTTTATTGATGACGGCTGTGGATGACTGTTGTGGGTAGTTGCTATCAATGGCAGCGGGAAAAGGACGGCAAAAGCGCAATGAAGCGGTCAACGAGGAAGCAGCAGGGATTCACCCTGCTGGAAATGATGCTGGTCGTGTTACTGGCGGGCATCGCGGCTAGCATGGTCGTCATGGCGTTTCCTCCCGAGCGCCAGAATGACAGCGCCTGGCAGTTGGCTCGTTTTCAGGCGCAGCTAGAGTTTGCCGCTGAAAGCAGCCAGGTGAATGAATACATGCTGGGTGTTCGTATCTATTCCGATCGCTGGCAGTTTTATCAACTCCAGCGACCCGCTGTATCAGAAGGAATACCGATCCCGAGTGGCGATCGCTGGCAGGGCTACAAGTGGCAGCCGTGGCGACCGCATCGGGTGAGCGCATCGGCGACGCTGCCCGAGGCATTACGGCTTGAGCTACTGCAGGCCGACGGGAAAAAAGTGGATAAAACGCAGGGTGGTGACGATCCCGATATCCTGATTTTGCCCGGTGGCGAAATTACGCCTTTCCGTCTGCTCGTTAAATCTGAAAATAAAGCGCTCTCGAATTGGCTCCAGGTGGATAACACCGGACGATTTGTGACGTCGATGAGTCAGGGTAAGAAACGATGAGACGACAGAAAGGGATGACGCTGGTGGAGGTGCTGGTCGCGCTGAGTGTTTTTGCGCTGGCAGGCATTGCCGTTTTGCAAACAACAGCCAGACAGGCAAGCAGCCTGAGCCGGCTGGAAGAGAAGACGTTTGCAGGCTGGGTGGCGGAAAACCAGCAGGTTCAACTGCGACTGGAACAACGCTGGCCGGAAGCATCGTGGGTGAGAGGCGAAACGCAGTTTGCGGGCATGCGCTGGCATTGGCGCTGGCAGGGCGTAGAGACCGGTGATCCTCAGACCAAAGCGCTGGATGTGGAAGTGCGACGTAATAAAGACGCCTTTGCCGCCGATGCTTCCCTGCGCACTTATGTGGTGAAGCAATAATGTTTAGTAAAACAAGGATGTACAGCCAAACAAGAAGGGCACAAAGCCCCGCGCGACAGAAACGCCAGCAGGGGTTTACGCTGCTGGAGATGATTCTGGCGATCGCTATTTTTGCGGCGCTGAGCCTCAGCGCGTTTCAGGTGCTGAACGGCGTGATGCGTAATGATGAGATTTCGCAGCGTAAAGCCGATCGTCTGGCTGAAATACAGCGCGCATTTTCACAAATGGACAACGACTTCTCCCAGATGATCGCACGCGGCAGCAGAGGAAGTACCTCAATGTTTTACGCCGGTCGCGATCAGTTAAAAAGTGATGACTGGGGCGTCAGCTTTATGCGTAATGGCTGGCAGAACCCGTTTGGCATTCTGCCGCGCTCTGAACTTCAGCCTGTGGCCTATCGGCTGCGGGAACACACGCTGGAACGGTTAACGCATGTGACTCCCGACCCGATTGAAGGGCTCGATCCAGGCGTAAAACCGCTTCTCACCGAGGTCGATGGCTTCCGCCTGCGCTTTTTCAGCAATAAAACCTGGCGCGATCGCTGGGACAACAGTACGCAATTGCCACAAGGGATTGAAGTGGTGCTGACCTTAAGGGATTACGGAGAAATGTCGCGTATGTTCTTAATTACCACCGGGCCGGTTAAATGAGGTCGCGTCAGCGCGGCGCGGCACTGCTGGTGGTGCTCCTGATTCTGGCATTAATGGTGACGATTGCCGCGGTGATTACGGAACGCACAGGCAAAGCGTTTTTGCGCACCGAAAGTCATTTGAGCCGTCAGCAGGCGAAATGGTACGCATTAGGGGCGGAAACGCTAAGCGGGCAGATATTACAGCGTGATGCGCGGAATATGCCGGGGCGCACGTTTGCCGGACAGAACTGGTCGCAGCCGGGGCTGCGTTTCCCCGTGGACGGTGGCGAAATCACTGGCCAGATTACTGATGCGCGTACCTGCTTTAATGTGAATGCGATCAATCAAGGCGTGGATAACGAAAGCACGCTGGTGAAGACGCCTTATCCGGCACAGGTTTTTCGTTTGCTGTTGAAAAATCTGGGTGAAGAAACGGATCGTGCAGAAAAAATTACCGCAGCGGTGCGTGACTGGATTGATGCGGATAACTATCCATCGGCGAACGGCGCAGAAGACGAAGTCTATGCTGCGTTGCCAGTGCCTCATCGTACCGCGAATCAGAGAATGAGTGAAATCAGTGAATTACGCTCAGTGTATGGTATTGACAGCGATCTCTATCGTCGGTTACTGCCTTATGTCTGTGCGCTGCCGGTGGATGCGATGTCCATTAATATCAACACGCTAACCGAATTTGATGCCCCGCTGTTATCTGCCGTGTTCCTGAACGAAATGACGATGTCGCAGGCAAAAGCGCTGGTGCAGCAGCGGCCACGTATGGGGTGGGCGAGTATTGAAGTTCTGCAACAAACCGGGTTATTGCCCCCGAATAGTAAAAATACCGCGCAGCGAGTACTGGCAGTAAAAAGTGAATGGTTCTTTGTAAAACTTCAGGTGCGTGTCGGCGACAGCGATTTTCATCAACGTAGCTTGCTTCATCTGAGTGGACAAAAGGTACAGGTCGTGCAGCGGCAATATGGAGGATATAGGACGGTGAATCCATGAAAATAGCGGGAAAATGGAAGCGAAAAGCCGCAAAAGCCCCATTAAATCGAGGGACGGTCGCTCGACATCCGTGCCTCATTGTTCGTCTTCCGGTAGAAGAACTGGGAGAGATCGAATGGCAGGTGCGTTCATCTAATGGGGAAAATTTACTGAGTCAGGGACGCGGTAGCGTCGAACAGGTTCGTCAATCACTAGCGGCCTATCCGTCCGTGGCATTTACCCGTGTTCTGGTTCCGGCCACTGACGTGACGTTTTATACACTGACGCTGCCCCGACAGGCTCGGCGTCAGCTGACGCAGGTCGTGCCGTTTATGCTGGAAGACCAGCTAGCGACGGAAATTGAAAAGCTGCATTTTGCCGTGCTGGAAATTCACGGCGATGATGGCACGGTTGCCGTGGTGGAAAAAAACCGGATGCAGCGCTGGCTGGCACAGTGTGATGCGCTGGGCCTCAGCGTCGATACGTTATTGCCTGACGCCCGCGTATTGCCGAAACATCAGGATGGCTGGAGCGCGTTGCAGCATGATGACATGTGGCTGTTTCGCCAGCCGACGGGCCATGCGATGGCGGCGGAATCCTCCTGGTGCGGCGACCTGCTGAAAGCGTCTATGCCGCTGCCTGCGATATACAGCTACAGCGCTGCATCGGTCGGCGGTGAGCTGGCGCAGTATGAATGGCAGGAAGAGGGCGAATGGAAAGCGCAGCCGGAAACGGATCTCTTCACGCTGGCGGCAACGGCGCACTTACCTGCCTCAGTCGATCTGCGACAAGGCGACTATGCGCCGGAGAAAGCCTGGCAAAACACCCTGCTGCCGTGGCGCGGCGTTGGGATCGCGTTTGCCTGTTACCTGCTGTTGGTTGTGGCGGATGCTGGCTGGGCGCATTACCAGCTTTATCAACAGTCTGAACATTGGCGACAGGAAAGCGTGCGCGTCTATCGGCAGATTTTCCCTTCCGAGACGAATGTCGTTAACCCGCGCGCGCAGATGCAGCAGCACCTGCAACGTACGGCCGCCGGAGGCGCAGGGAAAGCGCTGCTGGATCAATTGAACCCCTTACAGCAGCTCGTGACACAGAATAGCGCGATCAAAATTCAGTCGCTGTCTTACGACGGCGCTGCGGGTGAATTCCGGCTGGCGTTGCAGGGCACGTCATATCAGGAACTCGAGCAATTTCAGCAGCAGGCTGCCGCTTATTATCAGGTACAGGCGGGAGAGATGCGGCAGGAAAACGATCGGGTTGAAGGCCGCTTAACGTTAAGGAGCCAGCAATGAATGAATTACGGCAACGCTGGCAGGCGATGAGCCCGCGCGAGCGTCAGCTTATGGTCGTGTGCGCGGCGGTGCTTCTGCTCTGTCTGGTGTATTACGCTATCCTCCAGCCTTGGCAGGAACGTGAAGATCTGTGGGAGCGTACGATTTCCCGCGAACAGCAGACCGTCAACTGGATGCAGAAACAGGCCTCATCGATTCCGCAGGGCAATCAGGCGCAGGGGGACAATAGTCAGCGCGACGTCAGTCTGCCGATTCTTATTTCGCAAAGTACCAAGCGTTACGGACTCAGCGTTGTACGTTTGCAGCCGCAGGGCAGCCAGGCATCGGTGACGCTGGGGCAGAGTGATTTTAATAGTCTGCTGCGTTGGCTTGGCGAACTGGAACAGAAAAATGGCGTAAAAGTGATGTCGCTGGATGTGAATGCCGTCGAGCAAAGCCCCGGAATGGTGGATGTGACCAGGCTGATGCTGGAACGGGCGGATGAAGCTTAAGTCCGGCATTGGCGCAGGTATCGCTATGGTTCTGGCCTACGGGTTGTTCCTGGCGAGCTATGCGCCTGCCCGCTTGCTCACCGCCGTGCCGCTACCGGCCGGAATGGTGATTGCAGAGGCAGCCGGAACGCTGTGGCAGGGGAACCTACAACGGTTTAGCTGGCGTACGTTAACGCTGGACGATGTGCACTGGAATATCACCTTCTCGGATTTTATGCCCGCGCTGGAAATCGCGTTTAAAAATCCGGAAGGCATTGCAGGTCGCGGGATCATTCGCGGCTGGCATCAGCCGCAGTTTTATCAATGGCAGCTTTCTGTGCCAGCGGGCTATTTATTCAGCCATCTGCGTTTTATCGTGCCAATCGGCGCAGAAGGAAACGTGCAGCTCAATCTGCAAGAAGCGACGGTAGACCGTTCAGGCTGCCAGTCGCTGGATGCCAATATAACCTGGCCGGGCGCGCGGGTGAAAACGCCGCTGGGTGGACTGGTGCTCGCTACGCCTCAGGCCACGTTACGCTGCCAGCAAGGCGCGCTAGAAGCGAACCTGCGGCAAATCTCCTCACATCTGCAATTGTCTGGCAAAGGCAGCGTCACTCCGAAAGGCGAATATCGTTTCACGGGGCGGTTGAGTAGCGGAGATGCCTTACCCGCGACGATGAAAAAGCTGCTGGCAACCACCGGTAAAGCCGATGAACAGGGTGCCAGAACGCTGAATTTTCAGGGGCGCTTGCTGTAATAGACATGATCGTTGTAAGAAAAAACGTTCGTTGTCATTGCTGTGTCGTCGATCGCAAAAATAAACCGCTCATTCATACCGTTTCTTTATCAACAATCAGGGACTAACGTGGACGATTTAAGGGAATTTGCACAGCTGTTTCCGGCGTGGTGGTTTGGATCGCTGGGTGTGTTGGGATTGATTGTTGGCAGTTTTCTAAACGTGGTGATTTACCGCTTGCCGATTATGCTGGAGCGTCGCTGGCGGCAGGACATCGAGCTTGAAACGGGCATGGCCGATTCCGCACCTGATACACGCTACAACCTGTGGTGGCCGCCTTCGTCTTGTCCGCACTGCCAGCAGGCTATTGCGGTGAAGGATAACATCCCGCTATTCAGCTGGTTGTGGTTGCGCGGCCGCTCCCGCTGCTGTCGTCAATCGGTGTCTGTGCAATATCCGCTGGTGGAAGTCATCACCATGCTGGCTTTTCTGACGGCAGGTTTACTCTGGCTGCCCGGTATGGCGCTGTGGGGGGCGTTGATTCTGCTGTCCTTCCTGTTGGTGCTGACCGTTATTGATATCAAAACGCTGCTGCTGCCGGATGTGCTTACGCTGTCGCTTCTGTGGATAGGGCTGCTGTTTAATCTGTCGGAGACATTTGTCCCATTGAATGATGCCGTAGTCGGCGCGATGGCCGGTTATTTATCTCTGTGGCTGCTTTATTGGGTATTCAAATACGCAACGGGAAAAGAGGCGCTGGGGTACGGTGATTTTAAGTTGCTGGCTGCGCTGGGTGCCTGGCTGGGCTGGCAGGCATTGCCGAATCTGGTTCTGGTAGCGGCGCTGAGCGGGTTGGTTGTTACTCTCGTCTGGCGCGGATTGCGTAAAGAGGATACGGCCAAACCGCTGGCCTTTGGCCCCTGGCTGGCAATGGGCGGGGTATTTGGCGTGATAATGAACGGATTGAATCTGTAGAAAATGACAAAGGTAATACGAATCATCGACTGAATAGTCATCGGCTGAACATAGATCGGCAGGCATAAAAATAGGCTGAGGGTATAAATACCATCAGCCTTTTTTATCTTTATCTGTGTGTGCCCTTCAATGAATAAATCTTTGCCGGGCAAATGACAGGTTATTCTACCATCAGCATAAAGGTACTCACCCAAACGACTAAACAGAATGAGATACCCATAAAAAAATACTTCACCGATTTATTCTCCAGCAGAAACCACGCCAGCAACGATCCCGATTGTGCGTTTTATTATGGAAGGAAATAATTACGCTGCCGGTGATGTCACCGAAGGGTAATATTTCCCGTTGTCATCACCAGAGTCACACCAGTTATGACGGGATCGGCGCTAAATCTACGCCGAGTGAGGGGGGGAATTCAAGAGGTCCAGAAACTATATTTTCAAAATAGCATTAAAAAGCGTTGAACCGTTTCAGAGGCTGGGAAAACCGGGAGGATTCGAGTGAAAATAGCCCTTAAATCTTCCCGATTTTTGATGGTGTTATCGTTGGTTTGGCACCTATTGGATAGGCTTTTATTATTTAGGTCGTAGACCTAATCCCGCCATCCCATCGCAGGCGCGACATGTTTCAGGATTGATTCGATCACATGCGCATTATAATCCACGCCCAGCTGATTCGGCACCGTGAGCAATAGCGTATCCGCTTCGGCAATCGCTTCATCCTGTTTTAACTGTTGGATGAGTGCGTCCGGCTCGGCGGCATAGCTGCGGCCGAAAATCGCGCGCGTGTTTTCATCCAGAAAACCCACCTTGTCGCTATCGTTACTGCTTCCGCCGAAATAGGCGCGATCGCGGTGATCCATCAATGCAAAAATGCTCCGGCTGACGGAGACGCGTGGCGTGCGCGTATGTCCAGCCTCAGCCCAGGCCGCTCGATAGGCACGAATTTGCTGTGCCTGTTGGATATGAAAAGGCTCGCCTGTTTCATCATCTTTTAGCGTGGAGCTTTGCAGGTTCATGCCCAGCTTCGCTGCCCATACTGCTGTGGCATTCGATCCGGCACCCCACCAGATTCGTTCACGTAACCCATCAGAATAAGGCTCCAGACGCAAAAGGCCGGGTGGATTTGGGAACATGGGCTGCGGATTCGGCTTTGCAAACCCCTCGCCACGCAGTACATCCAACAGCACCTCGGTATGACGTCGTGCCATGTCCGCTTCTGATTCCCCTTCTGTCGGCAGGTAGCCAAAATAGCGCCAGCCATCGATCACCTGTTCTGGCGAGCCTCGGCTGATGCCGAGCTGCAAGCGCCCGCCAGCGATCAGATCCGCGGCGCTGGCGTTTTCGGCCATGTACAGCGGGTTTTCGTAGCGCATATCGATGACGCCAGTGCCAATCTCAATGCTTTTGGTTTTCGCCCCAATCGCGGAAAGCAGTGGGAAAGGTGAACCTAGCTGGCGGGCAAAATGGTGCACCCTGAAATAGGCACCGTCAGCCCCCAACTCTTCAGCGGCAACGGCAAGGTCGATAGATTGCAGTAGTGCATCAGCCGCGGAACGTGTACCAGACTGTTGCGACGGGGCCCAGTGGCCGAATGATAAAAAGCCAATCTTTTTCATAGGGTACTTATCCTTATATTCAGACAAATATTTAGCCTATTCGTCCTGCACAGCAAGGGTATATAGATCAGTAATAGAAGCACTCTACGCGATTAATAGTGAGAATAAATATCATTTTTTTAACGTAATAATTCAGTTTATCTGACTAATATTTTGAAGAATAAATCGCCGCTGGTTATTTAGCAGAAAACCCAATCTGAGTTGATCTACCCCAAAATTGGTATCTAAATATTATTATGAGCGAGATCAGTATTTTCTTTGCCGCTATCGTTGTATCATTTTATATATAGCGAAAATCAGGATACCAACATGATAAAGAAATTTGGCTACACGCTGTGGGTTGCCGGGCTGTTTTTGGTGTTTTCTAACGCCTGGGCGGCGCGTCAGGTGACCGACCAACTCGGGCGCACTGTAACGATTCCCGACCACGTTAATCGCGTGGTGGTGTTGCAGCATCAAACCTTAAACCTGCTGGTGCAGTTGGATGCACAAGAGAGCGTCGTGGGTGTGCTTTCCAGTTGGAAGAAACAGCTGGGCGAGCATTATGTGCGCTTGGCTCCGCGTCTGGCGGATTTGCCAATGCCGGGCGATCTCACACAGGTCAATATTGAAAGCCTGTTGAAGCTGTCGCCGCAGGTGGTTTTTGTCGCTAACTATGCGCCGCCGGAAATGATTGCGCAGATTGAGCGAACGGGGATTCCCGTTGTGGCGATCTCGCTGCGTCAGGATCAGCCGGGAGAAGCCGACAAAATCAATCCTACGATGGGTGATGAAAACGCGGCGTATAACGAAGGGCTTAAGGCAGGGATTCGGCTGATTGGTGAGGTGGTTGAGCGCCAGAAACAGGCGGAAGCGCTGATCGACTATACGTTTACGCAGCGGCAAAACGTGAGTGCGCGTCTGGCGTCTATTCCAGAAGAGAAACGAATCCGTGTGTATATGGCTAACCCTGATCTGACAACCTACGGTTCAGGAAAATATACCGGCCTGATGATGTCACACGCAGGGGCGCTGAATGTGGCGGCGGCATCGATAAAAGGCTTCAAACAGGTGTCGATTGAAAATGTGCTGGCCTGGAATCCAGAGGTAATTTTCGTGCAGGATCGCTACCCGGACGTTGTGAAACAGATCGTTAACGATCCGGCCTGGCAGGCGATTGAGGCGGTGAAACAGCATCGCGTGTATCTGATGCCGGAATACGCCAAAGCCTGGGGTTACCCGATGCCGGAAGCATTAGCGATTGGCGAACTGTGGATGGCGAAAAAGCTGTACCCTGAACGCTTCACCGATATCGATATGCAAAAAGCCGCCGATGCATATTACCAACGCTTCTACCATATGGACTACCGTGCGGACGCCTCCGCGGCACAATGAGTTATCGCACCTACCGGATCACGCTGCTAACGGTGGTGGTGTCCACGCTGTTGATTGCCGTGTGCTCACTGGGGATAGGGCGTTTTAGCTTATCCCCGTGGCGCATCGTCCAGATCCTTATCGAGCCACTGTCTGGCAACAATCCTTTGCTTGGTGATATCGAACGGCAAGTGGTGTGGAGCGTGCGCTTACCCCGCGTGTTATTAGCCTGGTGTGCCGGCGCGGCGCTGGCGCTGAGCGGGGCCACGCTGCAAGGTGTTTTCCGTAATCCACTGGTCGATCCGCATATTATCGGTGTGTCCGCTGGCGCGGCCTTCGGTGGCACGCTGGCGATTCTATTAAGCTGGACGCCGCTGCTGTTGCTGCTGTCTGCGTTTACGTTCGGCATGCTGGCGCTTTTGCTTATTTTCATGATGGCCGCCGCATTCGGCAAACAGAACGTGCTGATCCTGATTCTGGCAGGCGTCATCCTCAGCGGCTTCTTTGGCGCGCTGGTCAGCCTGATGCAATATCTGGCGGATACCGAAGAGAAGTTGCCGAGCATCGTTTTCTGGCTGCTGGGCAGCTTCGCCACCGCACACTGGAACTCGCTGATGACCATGGCGGTGCCGTTAGCCCTTGCGGGCGGACTGCTGCTGCGGTTGCGTTGGCACATCAACGTGCTGTCGATGGGCGAGCAGGACGCGCGTGCGCTAGGTGTTGCTGTGCAGCCCTTGCGCTGGCTGATTTTGAGCTTGTGTGCCGCGATAGTCGCCGCGCAGGTGGCGGTCAGCGGCAGTATTGGCTGGATTGGGCTGGTGATTCCTCATGTCGCACGCATGCTGGTGGGGGCCGATCATCGTCGCCTGCTGCCGGTGTCGCTGTGGCTGGGAGGCGGATTTATGGTGCTAGTGGACGATCTGGCGCGCAATCTCAGTGAAGCGGAGATTCCGCTGGGGATTCTGACGGCGCTACTTGGCGCGCCACTTTTTGCCGTGCTGCTGTATAAAACACAGCGGCAGATTCGAGGACACTAGCATGCCGACCATCAGGCTATCGACGGAAGAATTGGTATATGGCTACCAGCGGGGGCAGGGCTTTTTTTCACCGCTGAATTTGCGCTGTCAGGAAGGGGAAATTACGGCAATTCTGGGCGCGAATGGCAGAGGGAAAACGACGCTGCTGAATACGCTGATGGGGCATTTATCGCCGCTTTCCGGGACGATCCAGCGCGATGGGCACATTGGTTTTGTGCCGCAGATATTCACACCGCCGTTTTCTTATAGCGTTCTGGATATGGTACTGATGGGGCGTGCGGCACGTGTTCGGCTGTTTGCCATGCCTTCTGCGCATGACATCACCGTAGCTCAAAATGCGCTGGGGATGCTGGGAATCGCATCCCTTGCCGAGTGTGAATTTAGCGCGTTGTCTGGCGGGCAGCGACAGCTCGTATTAATCGCGCGTGCGTTAGCTTCGGAGTGCCAGACGCTGATTCTGGACGAGCCGACGACGGCGCTTGATGTGCAAAATCAGGCGCAGGTGCTGCGGTTATTGACGCATCTGGCTAAAACGCAGCGCTTGAGCATCCTACTAACCACGCACGATCCCTCGCATGCGCTGGCCATTGCCGATCGGGCACTGCTGCTGATGGATCATCAACACTATCTTTATGGCCACTGTGATGAGGTTGTGACGGAGGATAACCTGTCGCAGCTGTATGGTATTCCGATGCGGCAGGTGTGCGTGGAAACCGTGGCACAACCCTATTATGCGCTGATACCGATATTGACCATGACGGAGCCACCATGACCGATCCCCTTCGCCTGTATGCCGCGGGTAGCCTGCGCCTTGCATTTGCTCCGCTGTTGGCGACGTTCAGCGAACGTTATGCGGTGGACGTGATACCGACGTTTGGCCCGGCTGGGCTGCTGAGTGAAAAAATGATGCACGGCGACGCGGTGGATATTTTCGCCTCGGCAAACTGCGCGCACCCTTTACGCTTGAAAGCACTGGGGCTGGCGGAAGAAACCCGCATGTTTACGCGCAACCACCTTTGTATTGTGATGCGTAACGTGCCGGAACTCACCACGCAATCCTGGCTGATGGCGCTCCTTGACCCACGTTTTGTGCTTTCAACTTCGACACCTGGCAGCGATCCCGGTGGGGATTATGCGTTTGAGCTCTTTGAGCGCATCGAGCGTCTGCATCGAGGCTGGGGAAATCAGTTGCGCGACAAAGCGAAACCGCTAGTGGGCGGAGCGCTTGATCATGCCATTCCGGCTGGCATGACGGCGGGAAGTTACCTGATTCGGACTGGGCAGAGCGATATTCATATTGGCTATGCGAGCTATCTGCCGTTATTGCTCAATCAACCGGATCTGCATGTGGTTCATTTACCCGATCCCTATCGTATTGATGCCGAGTACATGCTGGCTGTCATGAAGCCTGCCCGACGTGAGGCGCGGCTGCTGGCAAACTACCTTTTATCACCGGAAGGACAAGGCTTTCTGGTGAATAAAGGATTTACCTCGCGGTTTTCGTTGCAGAACGGGAGGTAAATCGGTCAACGATGGCGAACTCTGCTATGATTGCGGCACATCTGCGCCGCTTTTTAGCGCGGCGTCACCTTTCGTTATCTCGTCCTTGGTAGAGTAATCACTGTGAGTACAACCTCTTTTTCTTCCCTCGCGCTGCCCGCAGAGCAGCTATCCAATCTTAATGAACTGGGCTATACCGACATGACGCCCGTTCAGGCGGCGACGCTGCCAGCCGTTCTGAGCGGCGCAGACGTGCGGGCCAAGGCGAAAACCGGTAGCGGTAAAACGGCGGCATTCGGCATTGGGTTGCTGGATCGTATTGTCGTGAGCGACTTTACCACGCAGGCGCTGGTGCTGTGCCCGACGCGTGAGCTGGCCGATCAGGTCAGCAAAGAGCTGCGCCGTCTGGCTCGTTTTGCACAAAACATTAAAATTCTGACACTGTGCGGAGGTCAGCCTATGGGGCAACAGCTCGATTCGCTGGTTCACGCTCCGCATATTGTTGTCGGAACGCCGGGACGTATTCAGGACCATTTGCGCAAGCAGTCGCTGTCTCTGGATAGCCTGAAAGTGCTGGTGCTGGATGAAGCGGATCGCATGCTGGATATGGGCTTCACTGACGCCATTGATGATGTGATTTCCTATACGCCGTCCGATCGCCAAACCCTGTTATTTTCCGCTACGTATCCAGAAGAGATCGAACAGATCAGCGCGCGCGTTCAGCGTCAGCCGCAACGTTTTGAGGTTGCAGATGGTGTGGAAGAACCGGCTATTGAACAACGTTTCTATGAGACGACGAAAGATCAGCGTCTGCCGCTATTGATTGCCATTTTGGGCCATTATCAGCCTGCGTCCTGCGTGGTGTTCTGTAACACCAAGCGTGACTGCCAGAGCGTATTTGACGCACTGGATATGCGCGGGATTAGCGTATCCGCGCTGCATGGCGATCTGGAACAGCGCGATCGCGATCAGGTTCTGGTGCGTTTTGCTAACCGCAGTTGCCGTGTGCTGGTGGCAACCGACGTTGCCGCTCGCGGCCTCGATATCAAAGAGCTGGAGCTGGTGGTGAATTTTGAGCTGGCTTTCGACCCTGAAGTCCACGTGCACCGCATTGGCAGAACGGGGCGCGCGGGTACGAAAGGTCTGGCTGTCAGCCTGTGTACACCACAGGAAATGAACCGCGCTAATCTGATTGAAGACTATCTCGGTATGCGCATTAAATGGACATCGGCGGATGAAATTAGTCGCAGTGGCGAGGTTGCGCTCGAACCAGAGATGATGACGCTGTGCATTGATGGTGGCAGAAAAGCCAAAATCCGTCCCGGCGATATCCTCGGGGCGTTAACCGGTGATGCAGGACTAACGGCAGCGGAAGTCGGGAAAATTGATATGTTTCCGATGCATGCTTATGTCGCTATCCGTAAAGCTAGCGCTAAGCGCGCGTTGCAGCAGCTCCAGAAAGGCAAAATCAAAGGAAAAAGCTGCAAGGCCAGATTGTTAAAATAATCGGTGGCTGATATACCAGACAGAAGGGGCTCGGATAACTGACAGGGGTGTTAAGGGCGGATGCAGACAACAGAAATCGAGCAGCGGCTAACGGAAGTGAGCCAGAAGCTAACGATGGTGCTGGTGCCGGGATTGCGGGACAGCGATGACGAACACTGGCAAAGCCATTGGGAACGGCGTTTCCCTCACTGGCATCGTATACGCCAGCGGGAATGGTATCAGGCCGATCTGGATCGCTGGGTGTTGGCGATCCGCCGTGAGCTTAGTGTCTGTACTCAGCCCGTGATTCTGATCGGCCATAGCTTTGGCGCGCTGGCTTCCTGTCATGTGGTGCAGCAGGGTCAGGAAGGGATCGCTGGTGTGATGCTGGTGGCTCCTGCTGAGCCGATGCGCTTTGAGATTGACGATCGCATTCAGGCTGCACCGCTGTCGGTTCCAACGCTGACATTTGCCAGTCATAACGATCCGTTGATGAGTTTCACTCGCGCCCAATACTGGGCGCATGCGTGGAACAGTGAACTGGTTGATGTGGGTGAGGCGGGGCACATTAATGCAGAAGCGGGATTTGGTCCTTGGGAATATGGCCTGACAAGATTAACTGAGTTTTCGGAAGCACTCGTTGCTAATCGTTAATCGGCCAGTTTCCATCAAATAGTCATATTACAATATTAAGATAACGTTATATTTTTCTTTAATGCCAGGGCAATGAATAGCGTTGTCTTGGCATCTGTTTTTTTATTAAGCCAGCTCTTCCTGATCGCCTGAACCATGCAGCATTTCCTGAATCTGCTGATAAACTTCGGCAGCAGACAAATTGCTATACGATGTTTTGCTCTCAAAATGTAATACCTGTTCGCCACCGGAACTATGAAGTGCGCCCATGAGTGCCAGATCTTCTTGTGTGATGCGTTGTCCGGTAAAGGCATCGAACATTTCAGAATTACCATCTGGGTACTTAACCACGGAAATGAGCTTGCCGTTGTATAAAGGAATACCCGTCATCGCCAGTGAGTATTCGGTAGCGGCTTTCTGCTGTGTCTTATTCTGTTCCGGTGGAGGAGCATCTTTCTCTTCAGCGGCGCGCTTCTTGTGAGAAGACAGCGTGACTTTGGTGCTCTCGTTCGAGCCCGGCATATTTTGAGAGTCGGAGTTTGTTGATGTGTCGGTTTTATTCCCCGGGCTGATAGCGGCAACGACAGTCGGGTTAGCCGCTGCGCCAATCGGAGGCATGGTTGCCGGGGTAGTCGTATTCACGAGTTGAATATCTGGGATCACCACAGTATAACTCCTTCTTATATCTATTTAATGCTGGTAATGGTTTTACCAGTGAGTTACTTCAGTGTGTTAAAACCACATACGTTAATACCGCAATCGCCGAAATTGAGGTCACTAACACAAGCAGGATAATTATCTTCCTGGGAAGACGAATCTGTCTGCTAGAGATAATTTCCTACTATTCAACAATATGACGTTAACGAAATGGTTCAGTGAGAACACGGTTAATGTAAAACAGTATTTATGCCAAACACTATTTATGCAAAATGCAATTGCATTAAAAAACACCCTATCGCAAAAGGTATCGGCTGTTTTTTCTGCTTCATTAATATCCAAAATGCATAAGATTTAACTTTTTGATTACCAATCTTGCGAACTTATGTGATCAAATCTCTCCATTTTTAAAAAACAGCAAACTATCAGGGTATTAGCGTGAGGCAGTGATAACCCTTAGCCCATATGTGCTTACAAGCGCGGGGGAACGCGATACACTGTTTTCCCTGTCTTTTCCTCTGTTAAGAAGCGCTATGCCCAGTATTAAACTGACGGTTAACTATTTGTATCTGCAATCCGGTGAAACGCGCGAAGCCTCACAGGCAACAGCCCGCGTTTTTGTTGGTGATGAGCTCATCGCCACTGAGGTGATTACCGGGATGACGGAAAGCCCTGTCGAGAAGTATTTACATCACTCAGGGCGAGAAGCGCAGGCCGTACGTGTCGAATGGGATTGCGAAGGCACAACAGCCATGACGGTGTCAGAGGTGGAAATCTGTCCCTGCTGCCACCATGATTAGCCTGATATGCTAAGCCGTTTTTTGAATGATTCGGCTTCATGATTGACACGCTAAAAACACAACGTGAGTTGCAGACAAACCAACGCATAAGCAACCTGAAGTATGACGGGTAGACAAGGTGAATGTATGAGAGCAGCGGTATCAACCTTAATAGCCTGTGGACTATGGACGGCAGCATGGGGAGCGCAAGCCGGCTGGTATGTCGTGAGCAATTACGAAGGTCACATTGGACCTTATCCGGTGCATTTTTCATTGCAGAAATACAGTATTGACCAGGATAAGAATCTGCTTGGGAGCTACTTTTACGATAAATACAGAGCGCCGATCCCTCTGTATGGAAGGCTCTCGGAAACGTCGCTTGAAATCTGCGAAATCCATACCCCGCAGGACTATGATAAATATATCGTTCAGGGCGTTAAGTCCGGTATCGATATGACGCACTGCCCGTTTAAATTGACCGAGGTGGGGGAAGAGCTCCGCGGTGAATGGTCAAACGGAAAGGCGCGTTATGATGTTAGCCTACGGCGCGTGGCATCCTTTGACGATAGCGAGCAGCCTGCCAAAGTCGAAGGGCAGGTCGATATTCCATTCTGGGGGCAAACGGCGACTCACAGTTTTGTCGGGGTATATCAAAACAGCGATACCGGCATGGTTGTTGAGGGTATCAAGGCGATTAACAAGAAGACCGGCAATGTCGATCAGCTTCTCCAGCCTGATTTTCAACAATGCCAGTTTGGCTTTTTCATGACTCCGGTTTATATGAATATTGAAAATGGCGGAGATAATCGCAGCATTATGCTGAACTGCTATTCCCACGGCGGAGGCGATATTCTGCTGGAATACCGTTTTGATGCGGCAAGCCAGCGTTATGATGTAGTCGGCGAGTAAAAATTCTAACGGATTAGGATCGTTAGCGATTTTTAATATATAAATTCTCTGCATTATTTTGCAGGCTAAATATATTGGTGTTCATTGTTGGAAATAAATGATTTTTATTTCCACTCCTTTCTTGTTAAAAATAATCCGCCTTCATTTTTTATCAATATTGCGTTTTATCTTCATTGTAACTGCAAGGGTACGAGTCCATAAAAGGGCTATTTTCTGCTAAAGGAGTGAAAATGCTTTCAGGAAAGAAAACGATCATGGCGATATCCATATTATGTGTCGCTTTTTCTGCGCATGCGGATAATTTCTCTAAGTTGGATCAAGCGCTACCGTCAGGTATTAATGCGCTTGCGATTGCGCCAGTATTTGATTTCGACAGTGATGGTTGTTTGCCCAGTGCCGGGTTTAGCCGAGGTGGGGTACAAAACGGTGGCTTGAAGCCGACAGGAAGCCTGACGGGTGGGTGCCGATGGGGTAACTTTCTCGAGTCGTCAAATACATTACACCGATATGCCTGTGTTGATTCCGGTGGTTCTCGCTATTGTGGTAGCTTCTATGCGCTCTATTTCTTAAAAGATCAGGTGTTGGGCGGTTTGAATACGGGTCATCGCCATGATTGGGAGCATGTTGCCATCTGGACTAAAAACGGAGCGGTAACACACGGTAGCTTCAGTGCGCACGGCAAACTGACGACAGAAGCCGCAGCGAATATCGATAAGCAGGGCGGCCGCCTGAAATTCGTGTACCACAAAGACGGAGCGTTAACACATGCTTTCCGATTTGCCAAAACGAATGAACAAGCAGAAAACCCTTACGGCAACTTTGTGACGCCGGATATTGTCAGCTGGTATGCGATGTCGGGTGACGGTATCAGTAACGAAGAGCTGCGTAACCGATTAAATGCGTTTGACTACGGTTCTGCCTCGATTCCGCTTAAAGACAGTAATTTCCTGACTAACCTGAATAATGGCCGACCGGCCGGTTATCCAGAATTTACTGCTGCCAGTCTAACTGCGTCGAAATAATTATCACAAGAGAGGTATAGCCAGATATACCTCTCTCTACTTGTCCTTGGAATGATGCCAACCTTATTACACTACCCTTTATATTAGGATATTCAGCGTGCATCATCCGTTCAGGAAAATATAGGTTCGCTTTTTATTCCGGTGATATGGGCATTTTTATACGGTGATGCGCTTAGCTTTTTATTCGCTTCTCGTCGAACTGTTCATGGCAATATTCATCATTGATGTCGTCCACGATCACCAGTGCTGTTAGTGCAACATTGCGGAGGGTTTCAAGTTCGGTTGAATCATCGCAACTGGTCATTAGGTTAATCATTCCACGGAGCATGGTCAGCTTTACTTCGATCCCTTTCTTCACTTACCTGCCTCCTGTTCCAACGATTCGTGGGCTTCAACATGGATATCGCTGACGATACCGATAGATACAGGTAGTTGAGAGGAAAGCACTATAGAGGGGTGAGTCATTTACTATCTCCTGTAGGGGGTTGCGGTCTACAGGAGAATTGTGTCAATGCTAAGTCGCTGGTGGGGTAATTTTACAAAGAGAAAATGCAATATTACGATTTATTCTATGTCAGACAGCCAGTTTTCGATGGTGACTCCGCTAGGGCAGTGAAGGCTTTTTGCCTCCAGATCGGTTCTAATTTGTGCCATCTTTCCATCGATATGTTTTCTTGGATTTTCAGCGACATCCGCGCCATACATCACCGTGAGGAGATTTTTAATAAACTTGGCTTGAGCATTCTCAGTTTTCTTTGATTGCTTTGGTGTTTTTGTCACTGGAGTCGCATTGAGCACCTCAACTAACTTATCCAGGTTGGCCGTTCGGGCAACAAAATAGATATCATCTGGCACGGATGGCGCGGGGATATATCTCATGTGGGCATCTGCATCCCACATGCTAATCGTGCTGAGGTTTTTGAATATGTCGATAATGCTATTGAAAGTTGGATGGTTGGCATCTCCGGCGCTATTTGCGGCTCGGTAAAGCTCCTCTAGCTCAGCGTCAACGTCGATAAAATGCTGGAGCTGGTAAAGACCCGATGGGCCAGCAGAAATGGTTACACCTCGAATGAGGTCTTGCTTTCTTGATGGCTTGGGAAGTCCAAGGCTCTTACAGTATTGTTCTTCAGCAAATAAGCGCTCAATACCTAACAGCGGCGTGTCTTGTACCCCACTCAGGCTTGTTATCTCATTGCTTGTTGGGGTAGCAAAGTCTATTTCACGATCTGGGGAGAATGATTCACCGATATACACCCCCCAGTTTTCACGCACATACACTTCCGCATTCATCGCGGTTTCAGCCATTTTTACTCTTTTTATTTCAACCTTTTTGGCGATCTTAGGTGACTGTAGGTTTACTGATAAAATCAGATGCCCATCCAGAGCAAATCGCAGAATATCTGTTATAGCTACTTGCTCGTTGATTTTTCTTTCGAGGTATTTCGCTGACTCGTCGAGACTGAGCCATTTCCGTAAATTGTTCAACTTTGACAAAGGTCTTCCCCGTTACCTTCCTCCCTATTTTTCAACTGGCACCAACCGATGAGGTATCGGCTTTTGGAACGATCCTAGATGCCAGTTTAGCGATTCTATCATGCAGTTACTTCTTGGCATTACTTGATGTTTGTTTCCCCAAATAAACTAGGCGTGTATTTTCGCCGTTCTTTTGGGCGCTTATCGAGTTGGCATACTATTAAGATATTTCCCAGCATTCATGCGGATATTGGGCGTGGTTGTAGGTGCAGTTAATAGAAGGTTTATCAAGGTGGGAAAACTGAGTGTCAATCCATGCGGTGCTGGGGATAACACTGACCTTATCTGGCGGCACACATTCTGTGTGCCGCTACAAAAATATCCTGCGGGATAAGAGATGGGAATGTGTTAATGCCATTCAGCGTTTGCTGGTTATTCGAATTTGTACTGTGAACAGGATGGAAATAACCACGAAACCGACCGCCGCGTATAACACGGTTGTATAACCCCAATGTAGGTAGAGTGCACCAAAAAGCGTATTCCCGATAAAGACGGCTAAATAGGTAACCGCACTGTTAAGCCCCATGATTGCACCGCGTTTTGACGTATCGGTTGTGTTTAATCCGGTGATCAATAAATTGACGCACAGGTGGTTAGCGGTGCCAAGGAGAAGCATCAGAATGCAGATAACGGGCAGGCTATTTCCTGACAGGGCGAAAGCGAGGTATACCGCGGCTACCGTAAGAAATGAGGCTGGCATAGCCACTTTGGCATTTACTTTGCTTATCATCGCATCCAGAAAAGCCGCTGAACCAAAACCGATACCGTAGCAAAGCGCAATCAGGCCGTTAGCACTGAGCGGCTGATGCAGTTCATTATAGAGATAGTCCCCCAGATAGCCGTAAACCCCATAAAAGGCGGTCATGAACCCGCCACATGCAGCCAATAGCGGTTTCACGCCGGGCACGCCCAGAGCTGCAAGCGGTGATGATGAGATTCGCGTGACATTTTCACCCTGGTGACTCAGACGAGAAAGGATGACGATAGCCAAAACGGCAAGTGCGCCGATCCCCAGATAAACGACACGCCAGTGAAATTGTTCTGCCAGAATCGACGCGAGTGAAACGCCAGCGACAAGGCTTAATGTCCAACCGGTAAGAACGACGCCCGTTGTTTTACTTTCCAACCCCTTGGGAGCGATAGCCGCGGCGGTGGTGTAAATCGCCGGAATCGCCACGCCGGATGCAATACCAGCAATGAGCTGGCTGGCTATCAGCCATTCGACGGAAGAAGCGCTAGCGCTCGAAAGCAAGGCAACGACCAGCAGGAGCATCGCGTTCTTTAACATCCTAAAAGCGCCGAATCGATCGATGTATCGTGCCAGAAACAGGGCGCTTAGCGCCGTTCCCAGACCAAATGCGGCCGACGCCAGCATGACTGACTGTGCGGTGCTCTTGAACGATGTGGCTATCTCGGGAGCGATGGGGCCCAGAAGTAACGAATTGGAGCCAATCACGCCGATACAAAACGTCAGGACATAAGCCGCACCAGGGACACGAAGCGCGCGCGAGTTGGCATGACATTCAGCATGTTGATGTTGTGACATTGAAATTTCACTTTTTGCTTAATATGATTCGGAGAAAATACTATTAACCAAACAAAATTCGTTTTAAACAAGGAATGAGAGAATGAAAATAAATAAAGATGACATTAAGCAAAAAGTCATTCCTACACGGGATATTGATGCAACTGACCGAAGATTATTAAGGGAACTGGTTGATGATGCCACGTTGAGCTATGCCGAACTGGGGGAAAAGGTTGCGCTTTCAGCGCCCGCCGCGCATGAACGGGTCAAGCGGCTTCGGCGCGACGGCGTGATACGAAAAACAGCCGCGTTGCTCGATCCTGTCGCGATAAAAAAGAATCTTTTGGCATTTGTGCACGTTGACACCAGCGGCTGGGGCGTTTCATCAGAACTGATGGAGATAACGCGCAATTCTGATGTTGAAGAGGTGCATTCGGTTGCTGGCGATGCGGCACTGATCCTCAAGATCCGCACGGAAGACGCGCAGTCGCTGGAAAAGCTCCTGTTTCAGCTTTACGCGGTGCCTGGCGTCAGTTCAACACGTTCGTACATTGTGCTGTCTACCTATCTTGAGCGCCCTGTACAGCCAAGTGATAGCTGATTCGCTGACGATTTGGCTGGGCTAAGCCGGGTAAACTGGGCGAGAGGTTTATATTCAGGCCATTGCTAATATAGTAGGCAATAGCCTGAAGTAATATCGGTGTGACTATCACCCTTCGTCTGGATCTAAACTTGATACTTGTTCACTCATCGTTGCATTATGGCAGCGATAAGCATGAATCTGTTCTTTAAGTGAAAGATTATTCGTCTCTAAGGATTCGGCATTGCCGCATTTTTTATTTCTTTCCTTAACCCATGTTGCTTGAGAGGCGTGGAATTTACTCTTTATGTCTTCAGGTGCGTCTTCCAATATTCCATAGACGTCGGTGAAAAAGAAAAGATATTGTTCCTTTTCACTTTCAAGCGTTTTCTCTTGTGCGTTTTTTGTGATTTTTTCGGCATTTTCACTGAGCCAGGCAACGGCATAAATCGCTCTGGATAGGGCATCATAGGATTTTTTTTCTACTTTTATTTCCTTTTCATGCTCGAGAATACTGATATCGTAGGCAAATGACGGAATGACGATCTTGTCATCGCTGAGCCTATTACCTTTGCTTTCCCCTGTTTTAGTAAAAAGGTTATTGCTAATTTTATCCATTTCATCCTTTGTGTACAAAAGATCGTCTTTATTAAGAATGATGTCGATAATCTCCTGACTTACGGGAATTTCAACCCGCAGGCTACACGAGAATGCTTTTCCCCAGCGTGGCTGAGTTGATATTTTAGAATAAATCACGTTCACCGTATCAACAGACTGAGAAGGGGACTTATAGAACATTTCTTTTGCACGGTCGGCAAACGTTTTTTTAACGACTTCCACTGAGTTAATATCGCTGCATTGAAAGTCGTCCTTTGCATACGCTGACGTACAAGTAAGGATAATTCCAATCATGACATAGAGGAGCTTTTTCATTTCTTGTCCTTGTTTTCAGTCAATCCAAGCTGTACCAGCCTTTCCCTCGTCATCTGCTCTTGGCAGGTATAAATTGTTGCTTGATCTTCCATTGAGCGGTTGTTATTCGCGACAGTTTCTATTGCACCGCATTTTTTATTTTTGTTTTTTATCCACTGCCGTGCATCCTCTTTCAGCTGTTCTTTAATATAATCGGGCAGGTTACTCCAGTAAGCATTTAGCGCGCTATCAGCCTCTCTGAATTCGACAATCGCTTTAATATATTTAAAACGTGGTGATTGTTCTTCCAGCCTTGCTGCATTTTCTTGTAACCAGGCCAATCCATAAAGTGTGCGTGAGACTGACTCATCGTGTGGATACATAATATTGGTTTCTTGCTGATTATCAGCAATATGAACATTATAATAAACACGGTCTAATACGATGTATTCATCACCTTTTTTGTGTAGGTAAAGATTGGAACGGTAAATGCTTTTTGCTTTAGGATCTCCATTCTCCAGAATAGGATAATATTTTAAAAAAGTTAACACGTCGGATGGGATTTTTATCTTGGCTTTGCCAAAGCAGCTTAAGTTATTTTTTGTTTTAAGCTTTGTGATAATGATGTCATATTCAAATTCAATTCTTTTAATTGTCTCTAAAGATACGCGATCGCTGATGGGTTGTGCTTTCTCTTGATCTTCTTTGATTAACGACTGAATGACGAGAGGACTACGACACACAAGATTATTTGCATTAACATAGTGTGATGAAAGTATCATCAATAATAGCGTTTTTATTATGATTTTTATCATTTTCAATTCCATTGAAATCATGTCAGCAGGACGCGCAGATTCGTTTATCTGAAGATGAGTAGGCGTTGGCACTGACCATCTTATAGCCGCCATTTATATTTGAGAATTGATAGATATAGGTTCGCTCACCCGCTTCTTGTTCAAGGTCTGGTGTCTCTTGGTTAATGAGTTTTGTGACTAGCCCTTTGAGGCCAGGAGGAGACACGATGTCCATCTGAATATTAATAAGGCCTGATGACAGCGTATAGTAATTCATGACGAAGACCGATCCTGCATCCGTGTAGGATTTTTCAAAATATTTTTCTGACGGCAGGAGATTTTTTATTTCTTGCAGAAATGAAATAAAGGCCGATTTTCCATTTGAACCATTGAAAATAAAGCTGGAGTCAGATTCCAGTTTTGGCATTATTTCGTTGTTTTTATAACTGACTTTATCTTTTTTCGCTATGTTTACACCATAGCTAGCGGGAATAAAATAGGAATTAGTGAGTTCAATAAATTGATTGTAATCCTTCTGTGACAATTTACTATTTTGCACCACCTTGGTGAAATCTGTCACAAAAGTGGGGAAGTCTTGCGCATGTGCCGCGCTGGAGAGAAAAAGAAAAGGTAAAACGACGCTTTTTATATAACTCCGTTTCATAATAAACACGCATTCCTTACAAATAGTGAATAAATCCTTTTGATATTATAAGGTTATTCATGGTTGTGCGTATATATTCTTTGTCATTCACATTGTTGTTGATGTTCTACAGACGATCTTTTCTGCTGCGTTTCATCTTTACTGCACCATCAGCACTATCAACGACCTTAAAACCTACGCGTTGGTAGAGGGTTATTGCTCTATTGCCGTTCAAAACACTCAGCGTCACGGGGACGTTGGCTTCGTCCGCCTGCTGCAAAAATGTGTTTAATAGCCATGCCGCGATGCCTTGTCCCTGATAGGCTGGCAAAATCTGGATTTGTATAATGGTCCACTCGTTAGCACCTTTGTGCCGTTTGAATAACCCAATACGTTCAGAGCCCATCAGCACAATATACGCGTCGTTATAATGATATTTGATTCGCTGCCAGTGCGCCGAATCATCAGCAATAACGCCGGCCCTGTGAAGGTGCTCGTCCATTGCTTCACTTCCTGCCGCTGTTGCTCACATCACTATTTCCTGTTGGCTCGGTGCTGTACCAACAAATATGCGCAGATGTTGGTACGACATCGTCGTTTGTAGCTAACAGTGTGAATGACTTAATTTTATGATTTTATAAGGGAAATTTTGATTTTCTAGGCGCTTCGAGACATGTGAATGGTGTCCCCAGCAGGAATCGATAATGGTTATCATGATTATGATTTTTAATGATTAATTTTTTAACGTTATAAAGTCTTATACATGCATTTATACGCAGGGGATTTTCTTACTTCATTTTTGCAATCAGTCAATCTGATTGTTTTATTTACATAGCTTTACAAAATGAATTGAAGTCGATTTGAGTATACATTTTGTGAACATAAGTTTACTGCTCATTAACACTCACTTGTATTCATCTATATTCAATAGTTCAAAAACACAGCTCTATTTAGGCCGGTATCTTTTAAGTGAAATCTAGGTGCATTTACGAATTAATATTTTTGTGCGAGGATTTATGAACCCAGTGAGATTGAGTTAAACCTTGTTGGAATCTTAGTGGAATTCTCGATTACAAAAAATTACATTTTTATTTTTAATGAGCCAGTTTTACTAAATATAGAGATATATAGCGATATGTAGATAAATATGGTTTTTTGAGTAATTTGAATGGTGATACTCACCTGACTACCCCTATTTACAACAAAATTCCGCCATGTAAATCTATATAAATCTTACGAACTCCTTTTGAATCTGAATTCATCTCAGAGGGAACGTGCATCTCAAATAAATGTGTGGAAGGTATGCTATGGATGATTCATTGATTAAAAACAAAGAGATACGGTTAATCCGTCTGAAAGATGTGATGTCTAAAACGGGGCTTCCTCGTTCAACGATTTATCATCGAATGAAGGATGGTCGATTCCCGCTTAATGTATCGATCGGGGAAAGAACGGTGGCATGGGTGGAGCAAGAAATTATCGACTGGATTAATAGCAATCTAGTAAATAGGAAAAGTGCGGAGTAAGGAAATGAAAAAAATAGAACGCTGTAAATATGATAAAGCCCTGAACATCATTTCGGCTTATCAGCCGGTTCCGTTTGAACCAAAATACGGGGATGGCGGTTATGCGATCCGCGTCATTGAGATTTATCGCCTGTTTAAAATGGAGCGTTCATTAGCCGAGTTGGAAACACTAACCGGCTATAACATGCCCAGCTACAGGTGTGATCCAGATGAAATCAATTTCCTGATTGAGCGTGGTACGGCGATTTGTAAGGCGGCACAGGAGGTCGTCAATGAAGCCAACCGGGGTGTTATTCGATATGGCGGTGAAGTGGAGAACCCTAATCACAATGTACTAGATAACCGGAAAGACCTGCTTTCGATGAAAGAGGAATTGAGGAAGCTACAAGTACAGAAACAACGGATGCTGGATGATTGTGAACGGGCTAAATTAATCTACCAGTCTCGGCAAGGGTTATTAGGTCTATTACGTCCTGTTGTAGAAGCTATGCTGAAAAAGAACATCAAAGGCTTTATGAATAAGGTCATTGAAAAAATTCCAGTTTCTTCATTTCCTGATTATGCCTATAGGGTGGAGTCCTATTCCAATGGTCTAAGCAATCAGTCTCATATTTATGCTTGGTCAAAGATGGATGAACTACAGAGAGCGGTAGAAGAGATATTAAAACGCTGTCGCCATCCTATAGATAAATATGAATTAAGCCGCAATGGGATCGCAAAGGCTGAGTTATGCCGTTTGTATTACGGCCATGAAGGGGAGTTATTTCGCCAGATCATGCCGGTAAATGATTATGTTGAATTAATGATGGAAACGGTGGAGTCTGATAAATATAAAGATAGCATGATGCGAAACACAATTTAATTCACTGTATTATCACGTCTATATAAAAGGATATTTTATGCATCAGGTTAATGCTCCGGCATTGGCGGGGGAATTTCATCGCAATTTTACCCGTGGCGCAAATTATTTAAGTAGTAACAAAAAGAGCTTTTCTGTATCTGATGAGGCAGAAAATAAATTACGCATTGCCTTGTTGGAGTCCAGTTGGATGATGCAGGGTATCACTTTGATGGATGTAGCGGAAGAAACAGGCCAGGCGATCACCATTGGTGATAGCAGCTTGCATACTGGGCGTATGGTAGAAGGGCGGTTTAATAAACCTCTAGCCGTAAATGGTACGCCGTATGATCTGGTCGAAACGGATTCCTGCGCGTCGTTGTCTTATGAACAAATGTCAATTATTGCTAACGTCGGTGGAATTGATCACTTCACTCGGACGGTGACGGCGTTCTTTGAACGAGCAATAGCGTTAGATATTTTGCGCATCGGATTAAATGGTGCATTTCTCAGTTCAGAAACCAACCCCACCAAATATCCCAAAGGGGAAGATATCAACCTTGGCTGGCATGCTATCGCCAAAAAATTTAACGATGGCTCCCAAGTGCTAACTGACTCGATCTCTCTGGGAGATGGCGGCGACTTCCCACATTTGGATGCACTGACCAACCATCTGATCACCAAAAAGATACCAGAGGGCTTCCGCGAAGATCCGCGCTTAGTGGTGTTGATCGGTGCTGAGCTGGCCGCTGCGGAACGGCTACGACTGTTCAATATGGCAGACCGTCCATCGGAGCTTGCTGCCGCGCAGATGGTCACCAGTTCTGTAGCAGGGCGCTTTGCCTTTGTTCCGCCGTTCATGCCAGGTAAACGGCTAGCTATTACCACACTGGAAAACTTGCACGTCTACACGCAGAAGCGTAGCCGCTATTTCCGAGCTGATTTCGTGGATGACCGTTCCGTGTATGAGCATGGCTACTGGCGTAATGAGGGCTATGCGCTGGGGAATGGTTACCTGTATGCCGCTGCTGATGAACAGGCCATTACGCTGTTGCAGTGAGGGAACACATGAACGATTCACCGTTAATCACCGGCTGGTATGCCGCGATATCAGGCGGCTAAACGCAGGCAAAAAAATACCCGGTGCGGCAGGCACCGGGTAACACTCCCTTGTCATCTAACGTCATGGCTCGTCACTGAGCAGGAAACACTATGTACGCGATAACGTACCCGGTCAATCACGGGGATTCGGATAAAAATTGCTTGCTGTCGCCAGAAAACGCGGGGTATAGTCTGCGCGTTGCCGCAAAATCGGCAACCGGGCGTGGAAACCCGTGTAACTTACTGGCGATACCAGACGCCGATTGCGTCTTTTTTTGTATCGTAGCCTTTGTACACCCATTTTTTACGGCACCGATCCGTACCGAATCAATGGTGGCTCAGGCGGGGCAGCTTTCGGGCTGGCCGGTGTCCAGTGAGGCCGGTATTTCCACCCCCGTCTGGGCTACCACCAATCAAGAGCGTGGAAACTCTGGTGGTAGTGTTTTAACTACTCACTGGAGGTTGACACCATGTCATCTACCCCTACCCAAACTCACCCCGAATTTGTCTTTATATTCCTGGCCGTGCGCCGTGCTGATGTTCACGCCGTTCCGCACCGTGAAACCGTTATTGCCCCCACTGAACGCAGTGCCCGCCGTCTGCTGGCGCGTGACTATGTACTCGCTTTTGCTGGCCGTCTGCCAGTTGGAGGGGCGCGTCATGTTTGATAACACGCCGCTGGAACTCGAAGAAATCATCGACCAATGCCGGGCGCTGGCGTATGCGCTGGTTGAACTGGATCAGCCCCAGGCGAAAGAGGTGCTGACCTTTGTTCTGTCGGAGCGGCTGGACTGCTTGCACCGCACCTTTCACCAGCCGATAGCGGAGGGCGATCATGACTAATACTCAGTTTCCTTGCGGCTACACGCAGAATGGCGAAGAGCGTATAAATCGCGCTTTACAGGCCACCGAGTGCATGGCCGAGTTGTTACGCCACCATGCCGTTCACCCTGGTAAGCCGCTTAATTCAGACGGCCTGGCCGCTATTTTTGAATGTGTTCGTGACCAGCTTAACAGCGCGGTAGAAACCAGTGAATTCTTTGCCGGAGGGGTGAACCATGAGCGCAATTAACCTGCCGACCTCACCGGCTTTCAAAATGGCGCTTTTGCGCCATTACATCGCCAACGCTTTTCTGGAAGCAATGACAACCCAGCACGGCCAGGCGGTGTATGTGCTGAACGGTAGCCGTATTCCGCTGACCGCCGACAAGGTGGCGATTAACATCATTTCCCACATTGAAGCGCCCTATATCGACCAGTTCGGCTGTGCAATGGGGCAAGCGATGGCGGCGCAGGCGCTGTATGAAATGCTCGAACCGGGCTTTATGCGTGAGGCGGTACGCCTGTCAGCGTATGGCTACTGCTGCCTGTTGGCCATGTATGCCGAGATAGCCAGTGGTGCGACGGATGGCGAACTGCCGCCCGGTGCCGTGGTGGAAACGCTGATAACGGGAGGAACGGCGCAATGAGTAGACCCAAACTCTCCGAGACTGTGAAGGAGGCAAACAACCGCTGGGTGCAGATATTACCGGCATTAGGGATTACGGTTCCGGCCAATGGCAGGCACGGTGCCTGCCCGAAATGCGGCGGTACAGACCGTTTCCGCTTTGATGATAAGGATGGGCGTGGGACGTGGTTTTGTTCGCAGTGTGGCAACGGTGACGGGCTGGATTTGGTGCAACTGGTCAGCGGGGATGACAACAAAACCGCTGCCGATGCGGTGGCGTCCGTGCTGGGCTTACCACAAGTGCAACACCCAACAACACCGCCCGCCAAGAAAGAAGCCGATGAAGCCGAAAAGCGCCGCCAGTTCAGCGCCAGCTATCGCACACTGCGGGCGACTTGTGAAACCGGCGAAAGCGCTTATCTGACCAATAAAGGCTTAGCGGGGCAGGGCTTGCCCCTGACTCGCCAGGAGAAACAGAGCGGTGGCGTGGAATTTCCTGCCGGTTCGCTGTTGCTGCCGCTGACTGACGTTGACGGCCAGATAACGGGTGCGCAGCTAATCAGCCCATTGGGGGATAAACGGCTGCTGGCCCATTCCACCCTGGCGGGCAGCTTTATTGCTCTGCAACCGCTGCCGAGTGAGGCACCGGAGCAGGTGACTATCACCGAGGGTTACGCTACCGCGCTGACGGTGGCGGCATTGACCGAGGGCATCACGGTGGCCGCTGTCGCCGCCAGTAATTTACTGAACGTGGCGCAGGCGTTCCGGCAGCGCTGGCCGGATGTGCGGCTGGTGATTGCTGGCGATAACGACTTTGACGACGGCAAGGAGAACACGGGGAAACAGTGGGCGGAGAAAGCCGCCAAAGCGGTAGATGGCTGGGTGACGCTGCCGCCGACACGGCATAAAGCCGATTGGGATGACTTCAGGCAGGAGCATGGCCAGGAGCGCACCAAAGAGGCGTTGCGCGAAGAAATGATTTTGTTTGGCAAGGGCAAGACCCGCTTGCCGCAAGGTTTCCGGCTGACCAAAGAATACCTGTGGTTTGACAAACTGGTGAACAAGTCAGACGGCGATACGGAAATTCGTAATATCAAACTGTGTAGCCCGGTGCGGGTGACGGCCATTACCTGCGACATGGACGGCAGCAACTATGGCCGCTTGCTGGAGTGGGAAGACACCAACGGCATCAGCCGCAAATGGGCGATGCCGATGGAGTTGTTAGGCGGCAGTGGGGAAGAATTGCGCCGTGTCCTGCTGGTTAACGGCCTGTCGTACATCAACACCAACGGCCAGGCGCGGGCGCACCTGATGGAATACCTTTCTCTGTGCAAGCCAGATCGTAAGGTGACGTGCGTCAGTAAAACCGGCTGGCACGGTTCGGTATACGTGCTTCAGGATGAGGTGATAGGCGAGGGCTCGGAATCGGTCATTCTGCAAACGTCCAGCGTACAGGGGCGGGATTTTCGCACTGCGGGTACGTTGGCCGACTGGCGCGATCAGGTGTCACGCTATTGCGTCGGTAATGCCCGCGTGGCGTTTTCCGTCAGCCTGGCCTTTGCTGCGCCGCTACTCAAGCTGGTTGGCGTCGGGGGCGGAGGCTATCACCTGAAAGGGGAATCGACGGACGGCAAGACTACCACCATGAAGGTGGCGGCGTCGGTGTGCGGCGGTTCGGACTTCTGGCACACCTGGCGGTCAACCGGCAATGCGCTTGAAGGGACGGCCAGCCGCCGCAACGATGCCACACTAATGCTCGATGAAATCCGTGAGGTTGACGGACGGGAGGCGGGAAATATCGCCTACATGCTGGCTAACGGCCAGGGTAAGGCCAGAGCCAGAACAGACGGCAGCGTGAGGGAAACCAATCGTTGGTGTCTGCTGTTTCTCTCCACCGGCGAACTGTCACTGGTTGAACACGCCGCCAATGCCGGGGAACGCACTTATGCCGGTGTGGAAGTACGCATGGTGCAAATCCCCAGCGATTCCGGCAAGTACGGGGTGTTTGAAGAGTTGCACGGTTTTTCGGGCGGCAAGACGCTGGCCGAGCATTTAGAACAGGCGGTGACGGAATACCACGGCGCGGCGTTCCGCGAGTGGTTGCGCCACCTCACGGCGGATTTATCCGGCATGACGGCCAAAGCCAAAGCGTTGTTGAAAACCTACACCCGCGAGTTAACCCCCCACGAGGCAGGCAATCAGGTAGGGCGTGCGGTCACGCGCTTTGCACTGGTGGCGATGGCGGGCGAGCTGGCCACCGAAGCGGGGATAACCGGCTGGCCTGCGGGGGAAGCGTTACGGGCGGCAAAAGTCTGTCTGGATGCGTGGATGGTAGACCGTGGCCATGTCGCCAATCAGGAGGAAGCCGCCGCGCTGGAGCAGGTGAAAGACTTCATCACCCGTAACCAGTTCAGCCGCTTTGCCGACTGGCACAACGAGTACAGCCGTCCGGCCAATCTGGTGGGGTTCCGGCAGGTGGTCAAAGGCAACAACACCGAGGATGCCGCCACCACGTTTTACGTGCTGTCATCGGGCTGGAAAGAAATCTGTAAGGGGTTCGACGCCAAGAAGGTGGCACAGCTTTGTGCTAGGGCGGGCTATCTGGATTTGCCGGAAGACGCGACTCGGACACAGAAAAACATTCGCCTGCCAGAAATAGGCGTCAAGCGGGTGTACCAGTTTAATAGCAGCGTATTGGGTTAAGACTCTCGCACGTATCTTATTTTTCTGAGGTAACAGAGGTAACACTGGTAACAAGTAGGCAAGGCAAGGGCTAGATGTGTTACCAGTGAAAAAAGCCCTGTGGTAACACTGGTAACAAAAAGCCGTGTGTTACCACTGTTACCAGTAGTGAAAATTCAGTGGTAACAGATAAAAGTCTTTTATATCAAGGCTGTTACCAGTGTTACCACTGTTACCATGCGCAGAGAAGAGAAACACAGTAAAAATGGCCGTCCTTTAGGGCTTTATTCCTGGCGGGCGGGGTTAACAGAATGGAAGGAGTGAGCGATATGAGGATAATGCGTGTTTACTGCCCTGAATGTGGCGCTGTGGCCACGGTGAAGAAAACCCACCGTAAGCACCCGCATATCTCAGATATTTACTGCGCCTGTGCGGATGTGGAATGCGGGCATACGTTCGTGATGAATATGACGTTCTCACATACCCTCAGTCCCAGCGCCAAAACTCACGGGCATATGATTAAGAGTGTGATAGATGGCATCGCGCCAGAGAAGCGTAAAGACATGATCGACATGCTGAGTCAGGCACAGCAGGACGACAAAAAGTCCGAAGTTGTGGGCGAACCGGACAGTTCCCTGGTTGTGGTGCGGCGTAAAGTCGGGGGGAAATAAAGCGCGTAACGCCGCATTAGCTGTTCTCATTTTTTCAGTTATGCCAACATCACTACTCGTCTATAAGCCCCGTCCGGCAAGGGATTGCCGGAACAGTGGCGTGCTGAATTATGATTCTGGGCAACATAGCGATTCTGGTATTTATTGCAATGGATCTGCATGTTTGCCAAGGTGGCTTTTTGTTAATTGTGGTCACTGTTCCCTTTTGTCCCCCATTATTACGACTACACAAGCTCGGCGTTTAAATATGTCTAACTATCACAGAACGCTCTAAATCTACTTTCCGATGCCATGCTCGCTAGCCTTTCTCTCGGTATTCATAGCGAATTTTTTTAGATCCTTTCGCGCAATATTTTGCAAATACCTCTTACAACACTATCGCCCTGCGAGCCTTGCCCGCACTGGATTTTCCGCATTACGTCAAAAATAAAAATAGTCAAATTCGTTCACAGTTAGAGTGACGTAAATGAAAAATGTAATTTAAAAACAAATAGTTAATTAATTCATCACACGAACATCATGTGTATGCTTTTGCAAAGTGCTGCAAAATCTTGCGCACAGTGCAAAAGCGCTCAGAGGCCAGAACCCCAGTAACCGCGCGGGCTGGCGTTATGGTTTGCACCAGATTTCTTTTGCAAAATTTTTATGATCCAAATAGTGCAGGCGGGTGCGGTGTAGCGCGCTTTACGTCTCGCGTACGTTTCCGTCTGCGGGCTGAGAACTCCAGCACGGTCGATGGTTGCGCGTTCATGAAATGACACTGGCCGTCACGTTAATTACGGCCTGCGGGGCTTAGAATGTGATTGACGCAGTTTTACGTGGAGAGGGGAATGGCGCAGACTATCAGGCGATGAATGGTGTATTTCGTACTTAACGCCGTAGCGCGTTGGCCGGTGCGGTGTAGCGTCGATTTTGTCATTAATCAATTCCTTTACCTAAATGTGTAGGTTCACTAAGATAAGATGCTGCTTAAAAAAACTTTTCAATAAAACGTCACTCATCAAATAATAACTAGTGGAAACTAAAATGGATAATGGTTCAGTTACTTTTTTTAATATTAATGCTTTTGGGTTTTATAGACTTAAACAGAAAGCTAAAGAATTAGACTTTAAATTTGGAGCAATTAAAGAAACATTCGAAGATCTTGAAAAATGGTTGGTGGATAAAAGTATTGAGGAAACAATTCCTTGGGATGTTGGGGTACATCCTTTAAGGTCAAGGACTTATTGTAGGGGGGTCGTTATCGATCCAGAAACAAATGACATAGTGATAGTTATGCTTCGTTCTGTAGGAGACAAATCAGGAAACTTACATGGTGTGAAAGTAGGTTCAGCAGTAGGAGCAACCGCTAGTGAGACAGTAAAGGCGGGTACTGATATTGAGGGCGAAGAAGTAATTTGGGGGGAACCGTGCTATTACTGGATCGTTCCTAGCCATAATAAAATGGCATCAATAATTTTTCCCCACTCTGGGGCTGATACTATTAGACTCAGTAATTACATTACTACTTTTGTTAATAATAACGGTACTGTAGGAGCAGAAAGAACGCAACATACGACAGACAGAGTTCACCATTTAGACCAAAATAGGAATATTAGAACGGTTAGGACAATATTTAAACATGTTGATGGTAAAGATAAGTGTAACTGTATGTTTAAGTTTGATTTTGAGCAAACTAAAATAAAAACCGCTATAAAAAACTTGGAGGTAATAATACCAAATATAACGCAAACAATAATAAGAGACACGACAACAACTCGTTTGAAAGATGAACGTGGCCCTATTTTAAGATTGGCAAGTGAATATCTGCCATCCTTGTTTGGGGAGCACCCAGAATTACAGGCACCTAAGAGGATTGAGGTCAGGATCGATGGGGCTCCTTCTGTTGAGGAGATTGCTAAGTTATTCTCAGAAAGAATGGATGATACTGATTGGGCTGATGTGGGATTCAAAGTAAAAGATTCTGATATTCCTGTATGGTTGACTAAGTACATTGTTAAAGCTACCTTGGCCATAGATTCAGATGGTCTATCTCACTATTCACCAGAAAGATTAATGAATGAAATAAAATTAGTGAGGGAAGATCTTCTTAAGTCAGTAATGGAACAGGAACAGGAACAGGAACAGATGGACGAGACTAAAAATGAAATCTCTCAGATTGATACTGGAAACGTTGCAGGGGGGATATGATGAGCCCAAAAAATAGAAAAGCACTTCAAGAGTTATACGAAGTCGTAAAATGGGATTTACTTATTTTAACAATAATTATTATAATTGTTTTTTTTATTTCAAATACCTTGAGGTTTAATGATATTAAAGATGTTGTTGGTACTTTGCAAAATATATCAGCCGCTATTTTTACTATTGTAGGATTATGGGTTGGTTTTCTTTACCCTACTGCAATACAGGGTATTGTTAATGATGATATTGATTACATTAAAAATACAAAAGATGTGCCTAGAATTGAGAAATTGATATATGTTATAGTCATTTCAGCTTTGGTTATGTTGGGTACTTTGATGTTTTATATATTTAAATCTGCGTTTTCAAATACAATTTTTTATGCTGATTATAAAGGGGTATTTAAGGTTTTGGCCTTTTCGTTTGTATATTTCTCTTGCTGGCTTCAAGCAAGGTGTATTGTGAGTGTTATTATTAGTAATATTAGGTTTGCGAATAATCTACATTCAAAAATTAGTGGTTCTAGAATAAATCATGATAATTGAATGAATCCGCCGTTCGGCGGATTTATAATTATTAAACTCGTTTTTTTTGTCTTTTTCTTATAAAGTAATTTGATCGCTAGTGATAAAAAGATAGACTTTCTTATATTTTATGAGTCTGTCATGTTAATGAGGTTAGCATACCAGTTCAGCATTGTTCTTCTATCTTCCAAATATTGCGCATGGTTATAAGTTCCACGGATGGAATTTTTATCCACATGCGCAAGCTGGGTTTCAATCCAAGCACTGTTAAATCCGTGTTCATGTAAAATGGTGCTCATGGTGTGCCGGAAACCGTGACCAGTCAGTCTGCCATGATAACCCAGCATCTTGATCACTTTATTAATCGCGGCATCGCTCATCGGCTTTCTGGTGTCATTTCGGCCAGGGAAAACCAGTTGATAATATCCCGTAAGCACTTTCAGTTCTTTCAGAATAGCAATTGCCTGTGTGGACAGTGGCACCAAATGCGGGCGGCGCTTCTTCATCCGTTCTTTAGGTATTTCCCACAGTGCATTATCTAAATCGAATTCGGTCCATTCGGCCGCGCGTAATTCAATGGTTCTAACACCGGTCAGCATTAAAAGCTGAGTGGCATATTTGGTGATCTGGCTTCCTTTATAATTATTGAGCGCCTGAACAAAATCGGGTAGTTCACTTTCGGTGAGGAACGGAAAGTGATTGTTCTTTGGTTTGTTCATGGCGCTGGCCAGATCCGGCGCTGGGTTATACATAGCGCGTCCGGTTACGACTGCGTAACGGAATACTTCACCACAGCGTCGGCGGATTTTGCTGGCTTGCTCTAACGCCCCGCGTTTTTCGATCTTTTGCAGAACGGCTAAGAGTTCAAGCGGCGTGATCTGGTCTATCGGACGTTTACCCAGGAACGGAAAAATTTCTTTTTCCAGATAGTGTATAACTTCTTTGGCGTACCCTTCCGACCAGGTAGTGAGCTTTGATGTGTGCCATTCTCTTGCCACCGCTTCAAAGGTGTTTTCCGTAGAGAACAACAAAGAGAGCTTATCGGCTCTGCGGGCGTCGCTGGGGTTAATACCATTAGCCAACATGGATCGGGCTTCATCACGTTTCTTACGGGCGTCAGCAAGGGATACGGTATCGTAAGTGCCAAACGATATGAGCTTAGGCTTATTGGCAAACCGATAGCGGAAGCGCCACCCTTTGGTCCCTTTAGGATCAATCAGTAAAGACAGTCCGCCACCGTCATTAAGTGTGTAGGGTTTGTCCTGGGCTTTCGCCTTTTTAATTTTGAGGTCGGTTAGCAGCATGTGTATAAGAAAAAGATCGAACCAAATGTATACACGATTTTATACGCATCTGTGTATAGCTTCTACAAGATTTTATGGTATCAGTTGAGACAGTGATTTAAGTATATTTGTTGTTTTTAAAGGGTTTTTTAGACTTTCGGAGAGCATTTAAGAGAGCGTCATGGTGTCCCCAGCAGGAATCGAACCTGCAACTAGCCCTTAGGAGGGGCTCGTTATATCCATTTAACTATGGAGACATGAAGCCCCGCTATTATACGCATTTTCGCTCTGAGAATAAGCACTTAACGGCGCGTTTGCTCAAAGTGTCGGCAATCAGCGTTTCTGCCGATGCTCTTTTCCCTCATTCTCATGCGCCTTTTGACGTTTACCGTGCGATGAACGACTCATGTCGTTGCGGATTTGTGCGTGGCTGATGAGTGCGAAAATAAAGGTACCGCCGATGATATTCCCCGCCAGCGTGGGCAGAGCAAACGGCCAGATGAAGTCATGCCACGGTATATGGCCAATGAACACCAGATAGAAAATCTCTGAGGCACCGGCCACGATGTGGGTGAGGTTACTGAAGGCAATCATCCAGGTCATGATGATGATAATCCACAGCTTGGCGGAGTAAGCGCGCGGCAGCATCCAGACCATAGTAGCAATAATCCAGCCAGAGACGACGGCATTGGCGAACATCTCCGTTGGCGAGTGCTTCATGACCTTCATGGCGATGTCGACCAAAGCCACCCGCGTTTCGCCATCAAAAACGGGCATGTAGGTAAAGGCGAGGGCGGCCAAAGCTGTACCAATCAGGTTGCCAGCCAGCACAACAAACCATAACCGACCGAGCAGGTAGACATTGCTGCGCGTGGGCTTATGCATGATGGGAAGTACGGCCGTGACGGTGTTTTCGGTGAATAGCTGCTGGCGTGCCATGATGACAATCACAAAACCGATGGTATAACCGAAGCACTCCAGTAGAAAGCCGCCAGATACGCCAACCAGAGGGTTGTGGAGCATACCGACCGCCATGAATGAGGTTCCCATGGAGATCCCTGCCGCAATCGCCGACCACAGCAACGCCATTGCATCACGTTCCAGCTCCTTTTGCCCTTCCTGACGAATCTCTTCATGGATCGCCGCGGCGGGGGACGGCAAGCGATCTTCATCTACATCGATCGCTTTTCCCTGCGTGCTTTCCTCGCTCTCTACCGCCACGTCCTTGTCTTTCTCTTGCCGGATTTGTCTGGATTCTGAAGGTGGATTCATAGTGATTCTCTCGACGAGTGGGCCGATTGTTGTCTGGCTAACGGTACTGACGTTGAGGGGTAATCACCGACAACCCCGATGATAAGCGTAGTTAGCTTTTACGACATGAGATGGCGCAGCGCGACTCACTGGTTTAGGCATAGCGGTGCTATGCTGTGAGGGGAACAAGGGAATACCGTACTGTCGCCCACGCTGGAGCGTGTGTCGCAACGATGCCGCGTGTTGTCCCCATAAGAAAAATGGCAAACCTCTGAAAATGCAGTAATGCGTAAGCCAACGTAGCGATGGAGCGATAAAATGTTACACTGTTGGCCGATATCCCGTCCTTGTCGCTCAGCCTGATAGGCTGGGGCTGATACTGGGAATACCCATTTTCGGTCGCGGGTATAGCACACTATAAATCAGGGAGAACAGATATGAATTACCGCCTGAGTGGGGTGGTGTTTGCCAGCGTGTTACTGATCGGCTGCGCCAGTTCCGGGGATCGAGCTCAAGAAGGACGTTCTGATCCGCTTGAAGGCTTTAACCGTACCATGTTCAGCTTTAACTATGACGTTCTGGATCCTTATCTGGTGCGTCCTGCGGCTGTGGCCTGGCGAGATTATGTGCCGACGCCTGCGCGTAACGGACTAGGGAACTTCTTCAGCAACCTGGAAGAGCCTGCAACGATGGTGAACTACTTCGTTGAAGGTAAGCCGTATAAAGCGATGATTCACTTTAACCGCTTCTTCCTGAATACCTTGCTCGGGATGGGCGGCCTGATTGACGTGGCCTCAATGGCGAACCCGAAACTGGCGAAAGAAGAGTCTCGCCGCTTTGGTAGCACATTGGGTCATTATGACGTGGGCTACGGGCCTTATCTGGTGGTACCCGGCTACGGCAGCGTGACACCTCGTGAAGACGGCGGTGGCGTCGTGGATACGTTGTATCCGATGCTGAGCTATCTGACGTTCTGGATGTCCGCGGGTAAATGGGCTATCGAAGGGATAGAAACGCGAGCACAGCTGTTGGATTCCGACGGCCTGCTGCGTAACTCTTCCGATCCTTACCTGATGATGCGTGAAGCCTACTTCCAGCGGCATGATTTCCTTGCCAGTGATGGACAACTCACCCCGCAGAAGAACCCGAATGCGGCAGCGATTGAAGACTCGCTCGACGAGATCGATTCAGCGAAATAGTGTCGCGTCACATCGCTCATTTCACAGGCACCTGCGGGTGCCTTTTGCTTTTATAAAACACTGCTAAACTTACTTTTACCATGATGATTCTGTGGTTTGTTTCTTAAAAGTTATTACTTTGTTGTTCATTTATTTACTTACTAAAATTTATTTCCTTTCATCAGATAACAATAATGCTACGTCGTTAACCGCTACCGCTGCCCATCCTGGTTGAAATGTGTCTGCACGCTGATTTTTTTGTTAGCAAGGTGATTAACAAAAAGGTCATAAGAATGATGCCTTTTACGGATGATGGCGTGGTCGTGTGTTAATGAATGCCCAGAATTCTATTTACCTGCACTTATAAAAAATAGAGATATAAGCATGAAAAAACTACTTGCTATGTTCTTCTGCCTGAGCGTGGTGGTTAGCGCCCCACTGGCGATGGCTGAAGAGGCTAAAACGACAGAGAAGACAACGGATGTGGTACTGATCGGCGGGGGCATTATGAGCTCTACGCTGGGCGTGTATTTACAGGAGCTGCAACCAGACTGGTCTATCGACATGGTTGAGCGGATGGATAATGTGGCGGAAGAGAGCTCGAACGGCTGGAATAATGCCGGTACGGGTCACTCGGCTTTCATGGAACTCAACTACACGCCGGATAATCCCGACGGCCCAATCAACATCAGCAAAGCGCTGGAAATCACTGAAGCGTTTGAAGTCTCGCGCCAGTTCTGGTCCTATCAGGTGAAAAACGGCGTGCTGAATAATCCGCACTCTTTCATCAATAGCGTGCCGCACATCGCTTTTGTCTGGGGCGATGAGAACACCGCTTTCCTGAAACATCGTTATGACGCGATGCAGCACAGTACGCTGTACCGTGGCATGGAGTTCTCTGACGATCCCAATACGATCAAAGAGTGGGCGCCGCTGGTGATGGAAGGTCGCGATCCGGCGCAGAAGATTGCGGCTACTCGTATGCCTATCGGTACCGACGTGAACTACGGTGAAATCACGCGTCAGCTGGTTGGCGCGATGAAAACCAAACCTAACTTTGCGCTGCACCTGAATTCAGAAGTGCGTGATATCAAGCGTAATGCGGATAACACCTGGAGCGTAACTTACGCCGATCTGAAGAACGGCGAGAAAGAAAGCGTGATGAAGGCGAAGTTTGTCTTTATCGGTGCGGGCGGGGCGGCGCTGCCGCTGTTGCAGAAATCCGGCATTCCTGAGGCCGATCTGTACGGTGGCTTCCCGGTTGGTGGCGAATTCCTGGTGACAGAAAACCCGGAAATCGTGAAGCGCCACATGGCGAAAGTTTACGGTAAAGCCTCCGTCGGTGCGCCACCGATGTCGGTTCCTCATCTGGATACGCGTATTTTTGACGGCAAACCCGTTCTGCTGTTCGGGCCGTTTGCCACCTTCTCCAGCAAATTCCTGAAAAATGGTTCGCTGTGGGATCTGATCGGTTCCGTAACCTTCTCCAACGTGATGCCGATGACGCACGTCGGTCTGGATAACTTCGATCTGGTGAAGTATCTGGTTGGTCAGGTCATGATGGATGACGACGATCGTTTCTCCTCGCTGCAGGAATACTTCCCTAACGCGAAGAAAGAAGACTGGAGACTGGCGATTGCCGGCCAGCGCGTTCAGGTTATCAAGAAAGACGATGACAAAGGCGGCGTGCTGAAACTGGGTACGGAAATCGTCAGCTCTCAGGATGGTTCGATTGCCGCGTTGCTGGGTGCCTCTCCGGGCGCATCTACCGCCGCGCCGATTATGCTGAGCCTGCTGGAAAAAGTGTTTAAAGATAAAGTCGCTACGCCAGAATGGCAGGGTAAGCTGAAAGAGATCATTCCTTCTTATGGTCAGAAGCTGGACGGTAATATTGAAATGACCAATAAAATCCGCAGCTACACCAGCAGCACGCTGGACCTGGACTATATTGAGGTTAAGCCTGAGTAATCGGGGTTAGCTGGAAGTCACGATGTCAGGCCGCGAAAGCGGCCTTTTTTGTGCCTTCAAGCCCAATGCGAACTAGCGATTGTCGGTGTTGAGTCCAGGGATCCTGGAAAACGCTTCTGCAATGAAGTCCATGAATACAATGGCTCGCTTTGGTAGCAGGCGATTGGCGACATAGAGAAACTGGATTGGCACTGGCGGTGCTTCGTAGTCGCAAAGTACCTGACACAGCCTGCCGCTCTGTAATCCATCCTCGTATAACCACTTGGGGCCGCTGGCGATACCAAGGCCGGCGATGACGGCTTCCCGTACGGCCTGGGGGGAGTTGACCCGGAATCGCCCCGAAACGTTGATCTCGGTATCTCGAAAATGCCACGTACTACCCGTGCTTAACAGCGAGTACAGAATACAGTCATGATCGTGCAGATCTTCTGGTATTTGCGGTATGCCACGACGACTCAGATAGTCTACCGAGGCTATATACACGCGTGTGAAAAGGCCAATTCGGCGCGCACGTAGTGCACTGTCGGAAGGATGGCCGATTCGGATAGCTAACTCGGCCCCTTCTTCCACCAGATCGACGAAACGATCGCTCAGTTGCAAATCCAGCGACAACCCGGGGTAGCGGGCGAGAAAAGCAGGGATCTGTGGTATCAGGAAGGTATGGGCCATGGCTGTGGGGCAGGCCACTCGCAGAAGTCCAGTGGGTTCCGTCTCATCGCTCAAGGATGACTCTGATTCTGCAACCGCATCGAGAATTCGGCTGACATCTGCGTAGTACCGCTCGCCCTCGGGCGTCAGCACAAGCTGGCGTGTTGTCCGCTGAAGTAGTCTGACGCCCAGATGTTCTTCTAAGGCGGCAACGTATCGACTTACGTTGGGTTGCCCCATATTCAGGTCGCGTGCTGCCGCAGAAAAACTGCCTGTTTCGACAGTCCGTTTAAAACAGGTCATGAGCAGAAAACGATCCACGTAAAGGTGCCTCAATTAATGCAGTAATGGAATAAATTATATGCGAAATAAGGATCTTATCATCATTTATGCATACAAATATGATTAGCGCTGTCCCCGGCAGCACATTGCTGCATCCCGCTATGATTATCAGGAGTTCCCTATGTCTCGCTTACACAACAAACGTACCCTTATTACCGGAGGTACCTCCGGCATTGGGCTGGAAACCGCAAAGCAGTTCCTTGCAGAAGGGGCTCGTGTCATCGTTACTGGGGTCAACCCCGATTCTATTGCCGCGGCAAAAGCCGAACTTGGCAGCGAAGTGCTAGTGCTGTGCGCCGACTCGGCCAGTGTGAGTGCACAGAATGAACTGGCGCAGGCCGTGGAGGCGCATTATGGAAAGGTTGACGTCGTTTTCCTTAACGCGGGTGTTTCCGTTTGGCAACCGATCGAAGAATGGACAGAAGACATGTTTGATCGCTCCTTCGACATTAACGTCAAGGGGCCGTATTTTCTGATCCAGTCGCTATTGCCGGTGTTCGCCAATCCCGCTTCAGTCATCCTCAACACGTCGATTAGTACGCATGTAGGATCGAGCCGCTCCTCCGTTTATTCGGCGACCAAAGCCGCTTTTCTTAGCCTGTCAAAGACGCTGTCGAGTGAACTGATGGCGCGTGGTATTCGCATCAACGCGGTCAGCCCGGGTCCTATAGATACCCCGCTGTATGACAAACTTGGCATTCCCGATAGCTATCGCAAACAAGTCAATGAGGAGATCGTCAAGAGCATCCCTTCAGGCCGTTTCGGCACGGCGGAGGAGATTGCCAAGGCGGTGTTGTATCTGGCTTCAGATGAGTCCCGATGGACCATCGGTAGTGAGATCGTCGTGGATGGCGGACGTCTCTTGAACGACTGATTCGACATTACAATGTTCGTGGAGTGTTCATCATTAGCTAATCGCTACGTCAGTAAGACAGAGACACGTGCCTTGTGATGAGCAATAAAAAAGCAGGTAAGTTGCCTTACCTGCTTTATCACGTTCTGACTGATAGCAATGAGAACGCGTGCTTTATTTAGAACGCCATTCTTTATTTAGAACGCATAGTTAAAGTTCACGCCGTACAGCCAGGCTTTACCTTTGGAGCTGAAGTTGTAGCGTGGGGAGCCTGCTCTATCAGAGAGCGGTTCGCTGATATCGACTTGCTTACCGTGCATATAGGAAACGCCGACATCCACTGACGCATCTTTATTGAAGGCGTAAGTGGTGCCTGCGCTCAACCAGAAACGATCCTGATCGGGGATAGAGATAGAACGTCTGTCGGCTGGTATCGGACTGTCATCAAACGCGATACCACTACGGAACGTCCAGTTATCGTCATGATAGTAGGTGGTACCCAGTGCGATACGGTAGGCATCACGGAAGCCTTCCTCTTTCTGGAACAGCGTGTTGCCACTGTTACCTGTCGCTTTCAGCTCCTGGAAATGGCTCCAACTGGTGTAGGTCAGGCTGTAGTGAACCGCCCACTTCGGTGCCACGCGGTGGTAGGCGGACGCTTCCCACATTTCTGGCAGATTGAGTGTCAGCTTACCAGGAATTGTTGCGCCATTGAGGGCACCAGGCCCAGCGGACCGTTGGTTACTGTAATCACCATTGAAATCGATATCGACTTTGGAACGATAGGTCAGGCCGAAGCGGTTGTTTTCATCCACTTCATACAGGATGCCGGCATTCCAGCCGTAACCCCACTCTTTACCTTCCAGACGAGCCATCTCTGAAGACGGGCCTGCAACGGCACCCTGAGCGCCCCCCACACCGGCAGGAACATTAGCCAGTTCACCAGCGCGCCGAATAAATTTGGCATCGGCATAAACCGCGTTAACCCCTAAACCAAAACTGAAATGTTGGTTCAGTCGATACGCGGCGCTCAGGTTCAGGTTTGATGTCAACAGGTCGGTTTCACCGCCGATAGAACCTGCTGCATAGTTATCATTAAATTTAGTCGCCAGGCCATAGTTAGTGGTGGCGGAAGCACCAATCGCCCACTGTTCATTCAGCGGCATGATGAAGTGTAGGTTCGGTACCCAGGCATGTGGTGCGATGTTTTTGGCGCTGGTATCTTGCCCGGTTAGGGAGTTTTTCCCCTGAACATCAATGTCTGGGTTGATATAGGTGACACCACCGGAGAAGGACGGGCGGTCAAACATGGTCATGGTCGCTGGGTTACGGCTGCCGGAAGTCGCGTTGTCGGCTACCGCACCTTCACCAGAAAACGCACGCCCCAGACCCGATGACGAGTATTCATTTAGCTGGAAACCAGCTGCTGACACATTTGCTGAAAACAGGGCCACCGCAACAGCAATTGTGGATTGTTTGAACAGGTTTTTCTGGTTCATGACCAAAACCTCTTTATATGCTTGTTATTTAACGTTGTTACACGGGGTAACAAGGGACGCGCATTGTAGGGGGCGCACTTAGCCTGACAAATCAGACCAGTTGCCAAAGTATAAGTTGGGAATACGACAATGTTGCGTCCGTGTATTAAAAATATTTCCAAAATGATGCAAAATTTAGATCTGCTTAACGTTTTGGTTAATTTGTGTGAAGAGATATTACGCGGTCTTTACTGTCGTATAACACCGTAATGTGATTGATATCACTAAAATTACTGGTCAGCATGAAGTGCTGGCACTGCTTCGGGATGAGGGAGTAAAATATAAGGAAGATAAAAATATTTGAACTGGATCATATCTCCCGCGTTTTAAGAGGAAAGTAGCATGACGAACGTAATCAACAAATGCAGTGCTGAAGAAACCGCAGCCTGCTGCTGTGTCGATGTTGGCACAATTATGGATAACACGGATTGCACGGCGTCTTACAGCAACGTTTTCGGCAATCGTGCTGAGGCAGAAGCGGCACTGGCCGCCCTGACGGAAAAAGCGCGTGCGGTAGAGTCTGAACCTTGTGAAATCGCCAGCACGCTGGAAGAGGTAGACGGCGGCGTTAAACTGGACATCGATTTCACGTTCAGCTGCCAGGCTGAAACGATGATTTTCCAGCTCGGCCTGCGTTAAATCTTCCTCTGGCAGGCATTGCGTTATCGCATCGCCTGCCGACTCGCTTTATTTCCCTTCGTTGTTTCTATCCACCGCTGTTGGTGGTGTCGTCACTTATCAATTCTCCCAATGCGCATGTTAATCGGCCATAGAACCGGTCGGCATGTTGTTGGCGTTCCCCAGAGTGTCGCGATGTCGTCATAAAAACGGCGCAGCATTTCCTCTCGTCCTGCTTCTCGGGCGCTGGCGACGGCAGACCAGGTCGAAATATAGCCAATAAGGGCGTCTAACGGCCACTCAAGCTGGATGTTAAGAGGCGGTGCGGCGATCTCATCAAAAGGGAAGGGGATATCCCGATATCCGTTATCAACCAGCTTACGTTCGGCAGGCCAAAACGGGCCAATCTCTTCGTAATAAAACTGACGAAATCTGTCGTTCAGATCGTCATCAAGCTGCATAACGCCATAGCTGATGAGGGCTAATATTCCCTGAGGGACTGCCACTCTGCGGACTTCCTGATAAAACGCGTCCAGCTTGAACCAGTGTGCGGCCTGCGCTGCGGTAATCAAACTGTAAGTGAGTGGCTGTTCGGGCAGCGTTTCTGCGGGGGAGCACACGTAGTCGATACGATGATGTGCAACGGCGTTGCCTAGCTGACTCACGCTGGGATCGAGACCTTTTACCGCGTCGAAATGTTCAGCCAACTGTCGCGTAAGCTGCCCGGTTCCGCACCCTACATCCAGCGCGTTTTGGGTACTGGGGGCGAGACTGGAAAGGTATTCTGCCAGTTCGGGTGGATAGTGCGGTCGGTAGCGGGCATAGTTCTCCCCGCCTGAGGAAAACCAGTTTCTGTTTTCTTCGGTTGTGTTAGTCATCTTTATCACCTGAGGCGTGTAACTCTGCACGCGCTATCTGTATACGTTTCTCGAAGTCCTGCTGTTCCAACGCAGACGCCAACTCCTCCAGCCCTTTCATCAGCGGCCAACCGGCATCTTTTTCAAGCTGTTCAATGGCGAGGAAAATGGCTTCCCAGCAGGTTTCGAGCTGAGCAACAAGTTGAATGCCTGCTGGCGTCAGCCTGAGGGCAAATTTGCGCCCATCACTGAGCTGTTCGCGTACAAGAATGCCGTCCTGCTCCATTAACGCGACCGACTGGCTGATCGCCCCCTGAGTCAGGTGCGTGGACTCAGTGATGTCCTGCACGGTCTGAGCGCCTGCGGCCATTGCTCGCAGGATAGGGGTAAATCGTGGACGATAATTGAGTGACAGGGCGCGGTAGTTTGCCTCCGAACCTTTATCAACCAGCTCAGCGGTATACCTCAGCAGTTCGCCCAATCCGGGTTTAATTTTCAATATTTCCTCCCTAGTTGGAATAAATACATTAGCGCTAATGTATTTTGTTGGCAAATGCCTTTGCGTAAATAATGTTAATGGTATCGGGGCTGACAACGGCATGTTCTTCACACTTTTGTGTTGCGCAGCTTTGCGTAATGTAACTATCTGGTTAACAATGAAATCAGGTCTGACCTGTTGTGCGCGTACTTTATTTTTGGTTAACAGGAGCGTTTATGAGCGAGGTATTACCTCTGATAACCCGCCGTGGCGATCGCATAGCGTTCGTGAGCGGATTACGCACCCCATTTGCCCGGCAGGCAACGGCCTATCATGGCGTACCTGCCATCGAATTAGGGAAGCTCGTCACCAGCGAATTACTGGTCCGCACTGGGATCGATCCTGAGTTGATCGAGCTATTGGTCTTTGGGCAGGTGGTCCAAATGCCCGAAGCGCCGAATATCGCCAGAGAGATCGTGCTCGGAACGGGCATGAGCGTGCATACCGATGCCTACAGCGTGTCGCGCGCCTGCGCCACCAGCTTTCAGGCGGTCGCCAACGTGGCGGAAAGCATTATGGCGGGTATGGTGGACGTCGGCATTGCCGGTGGGGCGGACTCCTCTTCCGTGCTGCCGATTGGCGTCAGCAAAGCGTTGGCCAGAACGCTTGTGGATATGAACAAGGCCCGGACGCTGAGCCAGAAGTTGAAACTGTTAAGCGGCCTGCGCCCGAAAGATCTGCTGCCGGTTGCGCCCGCCGTGGCGGAGTATTCCACTGGATTACGCATGGGCGATACCGCCGAACAAATGGCAAAAACCTACGGCATCACGCGTGAAGAGCAGGATGAACTGGCGCACCGTTCGCACAAACTGGCGGCTCAGGCCTGGGAATCCGGCGTGCTGCGCGATGAAGTGATGACGGCTTACGTCCCACCTTATGACAAGGCGCTGAGTGAAGATAACAACGTGCGCCATGATTCCGCGCTGGAGCAGTATTCCCGTTTACGCCCGGCGTTCGATCGCCGACACGGTACGGTCACGGCGGCGAACAGTACGCCGCTCACGGATGGCGCGGCGGCGGTGTTGATGATGAGTGAATCTAAGGCCAAAAGTCTGGGGCTCACGCCGCTAGGCTACCTGCGCAGCTATGCATTCAGCGCTATCGGTGTGCAGCGTGATATGTTGCTGGGGCCGGCTTATGCCTCCCCACTGGCGTTGGCAAGGGCTGGTGTGACGCTGGCCGATCTGACGCTCATTGATATGCACGAAGCCTTTGCCGCGCAGACGTTGGCAAATCTCAAACTGTTTGCCAGCGATGAGTTTGCCCGGAATCAACTGGGGAGAAATGCCGCACTGGGTGAGGTCGATCGCGCCAAGTTCAATGTGCTGGGGGGATCCATTGCCTATGGACATCCCTTTGCTGCCACTGGCGCGAGGATGATTACCCAAACGCTGAATGAACTGCGCCGTCGTGGCGGCGGGCTGGGGTTAACCACCGCCTGCGCGGCTGGCGGGCTGGGTGCGGCAATGGTACTGGAGGTGACGCCATGAACGATCAACAGCCTTTCTCCGTGACAACATCGTCTGCAATCGAAACAACATCATCTGTGACGGAAAGCCCCTCTGCCTTTTCCCTAACGATTCGGCCGGATAATATCGGTGTTATTTGCATTGATGTTCCCGGCGAGAAGGTGAACACGCTAAAGAGCGAATTTGCAGAACAGATTCTTTCGGTCTTTGAACAGGCGCGGCAGCATGCGACGCTCAGGGGGCTGATTTTTATTTCCGCCAAGCCTGATTCGTTTATCGCCGGTGCGGATATCACCATGTTGAACCAGTGCAGTAGTGCCGAACAGGCAGAAAATCTGGCGAAACAAGGGCAGGAAACGTTCGATCAGGTAGCCGCGCTGCCGTTCCCCGTGGTGGCGGCGATCCACGGAGCCTGTCTAGGCGGTGGGCTGGAATTGGCATTGGCTTGCGACTATCGCGTCTGCTCGCTGGATGAAAAAACGGTGCTGGGGTTACCAGAAGTGCAGCTTGGCCTGCTTCCCGGCTCAGGCGGAACGCAGCGGTTGCCACGGTTGATTGGCCTGGATAGCGCGCTGGATCTCATTCTGACCGGCCGCCACCTCCGTGCGAGTCAGGCGTTACGACAAGGGCTGGTTGATGAAGCCGTTCCGCACGATATTCTGCTGGAGACGGCGGTCGAAATTCTCAAAAAAGGAAAACGCAAAGCCGTGCCGCTGGGCTGGCGTTCGCGTTTGCTGAGTAGCCCAGGTATTCGCGATGTATTGTTCAAAATAGTGAAACGCAAAACGCGAGCGAAAACACACGGCAACTATCCGGCCACGGAAAAAATCATTCAAGTGGTGCGTCGGGGTATAGAAAAAGGCCGTGAGGAAGGGTATCGGCACGAGGCGCGAGCGTTTGGCAAACTGGTGATGACGCCGGAATCGGCCGCGCTACGCCATCTATTCTTTGCCTCCAATGCATTAAAGAAAACCGCCGGTGCGGACTCTGAAGCGAAGCCGATCCACCGCGTCGGTATTCTCGGCGGTGGGTTGATGGGCGGTGGGATCGCCAGCGTGACGGCGACGCGCGGGCAGTTACCGGTGCGTATTAAAGATATCAATGAACAGGGCATTAACCATGCGCTGAAGTACAACTGGCAGTTGCTGACCAAACGCGTTCAGAGTAAGCGGATGAAGCCGACGGAGCGCCAGCGGTTGATGACGTTGATTTCCGGTAGTACGGACTATCGCGGTTTTGAACATGCGGATATCGTCATTGAGGCCGTTTTTGAAGATCTGGCGCTGAAGCGGCAGATGGTGGCGGAGATTGAAGAGCACGCTGCGCCGCACACGATTTTTGCATCGAATACTTCCTCGCTGCCGATCCATCAGATTGCAGAGGGCGCGCGCCGTCCGCAACAGGTTGTGGGCCTGCACTACTTTAGCCCGGTGGACAAAATGCCGCTGGTTGAGGTGATTCCTCATGCTCACACCAGCGCAGAGACGGTGGCGACGACGGTGGCGCTGGCGAGAAAGCAGGGGAAAACCGCGATCGTCGTAGGCGACAGCGCCGGTTTTTATGTGAACCGCATATTAGCGCCTTATATCAACGAAGCGGCTTATTGCCTGCTGGAAGGGGAGCCGATTGAATCGATCGATTATGCGCTGGTGCGCTTTGGCTTCCCTGTTGGTCCGCTGGCGCTGCTTGATGAGGTCGGTATTGATGTCGCGACCAAAATTGTACCGGTGCTGAGTGAAGAACTGGGCAAGCGCTTCACCTCTCCACCCGCGTTTGATGCGATCCTGAAAGATGGACGCAAAGGGCGCAAGAATGGGAAAGGATTCTATCGATACAATAAAACGCGCCGTTTCTGGCAGGCGGGCAGAGAGGTGGATAGCTCGGTTTATCCGCTGCTGGACGTCACGGCGAAGGCCCACATTGACCCTGCGCTGATCAGCCAGCGTGCCGTGATGATGATGCTGAACGAGGCCGCGCGTTGTCTGGATGAAGGCGTGATCCAGTGCGCCCGCGATGGCGATATCGGCGCGGTATTTGGCATTGGCTTCCCACCTTTCCTCGGCGGCCCGTTCCACTATATGGACCGTCTGGGAGTGGAAACGGTCGTGAAAACGCTGATGGTGCTGCAACAACAGTATGGCGATCGGTTCGCACCCTGTGAACGTCTGCTCGCGATGCGGGAAGGTCGACGGACGTTTTATCCGCCAACCGATGAAGATCAGAGCGCTAGTTGATCGTGACGTTAATCGTGACGGTGTCTTTATACGCGCCCTCTGGCTTGCTGGCCTGACTGGCGTTAATTTGGGCGGTGTACGGGATACTCTGCGTAATCCCCGTACCCGTCCCGCTGTAATCGTTCGTTTCAGTCCAGGCGACGTTCCCGGTGCGATAGAGCTGATATTGCAAATAGTAAGGCGTGCCGCCGACGGTGGCCGTCATTCTGCGCCAGTTGGCGTCGTCGGGATGGGTACTGACCAGCTTGACGGTATACGCCCCAAGCAGCGTACAGCGAACGCCGAGGCTGTTATTGACTGCCGCGAAATCGGCGGGGAATGCCGCAACGCCAAAACTGACATTCGGCGCACTAGTGATCTGGCAATCGTTGGTAATGTTCATGGTGATATTGAGGGTTGAGGTGGTTGAACCCTCATCGTAAACGCAGAGCCCTAACGCCCCCAGTGCACAAAGCCGGTAATCCCATTTTATCGTCACCGTGTCTGTATAGGTCCCAGCGGAAATATTGTTGCCGATACTGGTGCGGATATAGATCGGCATCGTGCCGTCAGTGGAATTAAACAGACCCAATATGTCCAGAAAGGTCGTTCGGGTCCAGGTATAGGTCGAGTTGATGTTATAGAGTGTACCGCAGCCAGAATCCATACACAGGCTGTAAGGTACATAGTCTGTGCTCGTTCCCCTGCGCATCCGCATGGTGGTACCGCTAGGATTGCTGTCGCTCTGTATCGTTGCGGTGATGGTATTGGTGCTGGCTAAATTCAACACACTCCCCGTACAGCGAAACCCACTCCCCGATGCCACGACCTGTGGCGTACCGTTAACGCCGACAACGGAAGAAGCATAAGGCCCCAGCGTCGTGTTGCTAGGGGGGGTTGTGCAGGCGCCGTAGCTAAAGGGGGCGTAATACAATGTGATTGACAGGAAGGCCAGACGCAGCGAACGGGCAACTCGCCGGTTGGCGGAGAAGAGGTGCTGGATTTTCGGTATCGGGGTCAGCATCGTTTTATCCTTTTGAGTCAGTCTGGCAGGTAAGCGGGCCGATGGTCGCCATCATGGTCTGTGATTCCGGCAGTGAGAATTCCACCCGGCAAAGCTGTCCGTCTTCTTGTTTAAAGCGTAAGCGGTTCGAGGTTCCCAGATTGGTGAAATAGACCAGGCCATCGTAGCCGCTGATCGTGGTGTCGCCGCTGACCTCGTTTGTTATCCAGGTGCCGATGGTGAGCGGGTTGCCATCCGTATTGCGCAGCTTAATGTTGGCGGATCGCATGGCGTGAACGGGGAATGTGACGACAGTGCCGCTGCCTTCTTTGACCGACACGCGCGATTCCACCTGTGGTGTGGTGACGTTGGCTGGCAGTTGTAGTGTGTCGATTTCCACTTTCGCGGGGTAATTGGACACGACCCACGGCACGAGCAAGTGACCGCGTTTGTTGGTTTTCCCTACTATCTGGTTTTCATATTTTACCGGGACGTCAGGGTATCCTTCGGTATCGACCACAATAAAGGCGTCGTTGATGCGGTTACTGGCGAAAAGCCCCCCGTTCATGTAGATCAGCGAACCTCCCAGTTCCCCCCATTGCGTGGTGTTTCCTTCATTGCCATAGGTTCCGCCAGCAAGCGTGGCATAAGGGCCGCGCCAGTTCAGCGAGCCTTGGTGATAAGGGTTTTTTCCTGCGCCATACGCAGCGTTCCAGCCTAATCCACCGTCTGTCGGCGCGGTACGGTTCATCCCGACACGCGGTGAATAATCGCCATTGCTGTCGCGTTGAACGCCGGCATTAATGCTGCCGTTTGTACCAAAAGGCATCACGAACTGGATCTGGGCGCTGTAACCGTTTTCTCCCAGTGCTTTGTTAAAGGCGAGATAAATAGAGCTGTCTTGCCAGATTTGGCGGCTGAAAGAGAAATTCAGCAGGCGAGTACGGGTTGAGTCGTACGCGCGGATATCGAAATACCCCACGCCGAATGAACCGTTGCCTTCGCCGAACAGCTGGCTGCTGAGCGTTGCCTGATAGCTTTCTTGGCTGAGTCGGCCTTCCGTGAGTACGGCGGTTAAATCGCGGTATTCCTTACTGCGTTTGGTATGTTGAACATTCAGGCCAAACGCGGAAGTGTAGTAAGAGTAGCCCGTGGTGTACTGGTGTCCGGCGGCTTCTTTTTCACTCTGACTGTAGGACGAACTCAGCGTACCCCAACGGCCAAGGGTAAAATCGGCTCCCGCACCGAGCAGATAGAGATCCTGTACGGCTTCGCCATGCGCTGACACGGTCAACTTATTGGTCAACCCATAGCGATAGATGCCGCTGACAGCGGCATCGTCAGTGTAGGCATTATTCTTTATGCCATAGTCCTGACGTAACACGCCAACGGACAGATCGAAATCGCTTAATCCCTCCCTTAACAATGCGTTGGAGACATAAAACGGGATCGTGGTAGAAATCTGCCGCCCCTGAGCGTCAGTGGTAATGACGGTGGCTTCCCCCGCGCCGTTCAGGTAAGGCGTATTCGTGAGGGTGAAGGGGCCAGCATTCAGGCTGGTGCTGTTTGCTTTATACCCGTTGATAAACAGGTCCAGCGTGCTGGGTACGGCGGCTGTACCGGTATATTGCAGCATCGGATACGTGACGATATCCGGGCGAAGACCGAAATTTCGGGCGACACGCAGGCCGCCCATACGCACCGAGTTGCTCCACGTCAGAGAGTTGCTAATCAGGTCACCAACCTGATAGGTGATCATGCGGTCGTGATCGTTATAGCGCCAATAGGTATCGAAGCGCTGATAGCCATCTTGCTGCGCGGTATTGCTGCCCGAGGTGAAATAGTAGATCCCCGTATTGGATAAGGTTCCGTAAGGGCTAAAAAAACGCTGTTCCATCCAACTGCTGAGCGAGTCTGAATTGGCACGGGGCGAGGTGTAATAAAGGTTATAGTTGAACAATAAGCCGGGACTGCTGCGGGCGGGGAAACGCGTCAGATCCTGCCCGCCGCCTTCAACCGATTGCTCGGGTAGCCAGAGTGTGGGCACGGTGATTTTTAGCTGCTGTATGGCCTGATCGTAATCGGTGGTGACCTCTGGCAGGGCATTGACATTCACCAGTCCCGCGCTTTGGTCCGGCAGACGGACGTGATTCGAACGCAGTGTTGCTGCATCCACATAATAATTCCCCGCACGATACGTGACGGGCACGACCAGATTATCGCTCAGCCCGTTGACGGAGATCGTTAAATAATAAACGGATTCGCTGAGTGAGGGCATGGCGCTGGGGGGCGCGGGAAGATCGGTATAATCTTCCGCGAAAATCGTCGCAGAATAAAACAGCGCAAATGGAGTACAGATGAGCAGGGGAAGCACGCCTGTTTTGCTCTTCATGCCTGACCTCACCATGGCCGCGCGGTCAATAAACACGCTTTTGCGGCTAACCGAGCCATCATTCGCGTTTAATCAAGATAGGATCGTGGATATCGATTAGGTGAGTGAAGAGCTGCATGCCTGCACCCGGTGTGGATACGCCCGCGGGCAGCGGCCAACGCATCTCTTGTCCCGGTAGTACATAACCTAAAAAGCCGTCGGTGATCGTTGTTCGGCGGCTCCCTTTTCCATTTTGGTCGGCTGACCAATATATGTTACTCAGGCGGGCATGGACCACGCCACGATTGCGGACATAAAGGTAGTTTTTCCCCCCAACCGCGCTGACTCGCCAACTGAGCACAGGCAGCGTAGGCTCGGCGTTGGCGCGCCGTTTTTCCGGGCGCATATGCGTCCAGATGCCGGCACCATCAAGGAACAGCGGGAGCAGATAGCGCATCTGGAATTGCAGCCCCATCTGCGGGGCATCTTGTTGATAGGGCGCGGCAATTTCATCAACGATGATGCGGTAAGCCATCTCAGTATTGGCGGGTGTTGGGTTGACGCGAATCAGACGCACCATATTGCGCTTACCCGGCTCCAGCGTCATGAACGGGGGGGTAGCAATCACGTTGCTTTGTTCGGCATAACGATCCTGAAAATCGATTTGCTTCCAGGACATGATACGGATTTGCAAACCGACGGGCGCCGTGCCTTTATTTTCCAGCCATAGCGCAGAGCTGTTCTCATCGGACTCAATAACCTGATAAATCGGCCAAACGAGAATAGAACTGGCAGCAAAGCAATATGAGCCAAAACCACTTAATAAAAAGACCATTGCCCGAATAAAAAACGTTATTTTCCTTTTCATTCTGTATTCACCCTGTTTTGTTTTTAATAAGTCAGGCTGACGGTTACGTTATCGGTATAAACCCCTGCGGGAGGCAGCGGTGTGCCGCCAAAATAGCGGGCGTAAACGGTGTAGGTCTGGGATGTGGCGGGAAAGGAGGCGATGTTGAGTGCCAGACCTCCCGTTCCCCATACCTGTGTGCGTGCCGCATCGCGGTAAAGTTGGTAAGCCAACAGGCGCGTTCCTGCTGCATTTTTCAGATAACGCTGTGTGCTGTTACCGCCATTAGTGCCATAGCTCAGTTCAATAACGGCGCTAATGCCTGGCGTACAGGTCGCGACAATCGACCCTCCGCCGCTGGTGCTGGCGATATCCACGTTGGTTGCCGTGGCGCTGCGCGTCCCAAAATTCAGCGTACCCATGTTGGGCTGGCTACTTGCCGTGTTGGTGCCAAAAACACAGCCTTTTTGTATCGTTGCCGTGACATCGAATGTGCTACTTACGGTGAGCGCCATCGCCACCATGGGGACGATGGAGCCAGACAGCAGAAGTGACAAAATCAATGCCGATGGAAAACGCATCGCAATACCCGCGGCTATCGAGCCTGAATGGCAGCACGGGAAACGCCCAAAGCCATAGAGGAAGGCAGGGCGTAGGTAATTAATGCGGAATCGCGTATGAGATGTGGTGACATAACGGCTCCTTTTCTTGTGGATCAATTTCTTGTGGATCAATGACCCTAAAAAGACTGGCATGCGAACATGCCAGCCTGTAAAAAATTACCATTCGATCGTAGCCGTGACGGTGTCGGTATAAGCCCCAGCGGTGGGCGATAGCACGGTCTGATCTGACGGCAGGATACGGGCATACACTGGAACCAGCTGTGGGTTACCCGTTGCAACAATGGCAATGCCAGTTACACTACTGAGTGGGATTTCGGTCGTGCGGGTTGAATCGCTGTATAAACGGTAAGGGACGTTGTAGGTTCCCGTGCCTGGCGCTAACTGGCGTAGCGAGGCGGTGGCGTTTGCACCTGCACCGATATACAACGCAGCCGGTGTGCCAACAGAGCAACTGACGGTAATCCCGTTGCCCCCGATGCTGGTAACCTGAGCGTCAATACTGGCTGTCAGATCGGAATGAGAGCCAAAGTTGATTGTTCCCCATGTAGTGCCTGCGCCTCCTCCGTTGTTGACCGTGCAGGCAGAGGTAATCGTCAGTGATACAGGGATCTGACCATTAATCGTCACGCTGCTGGCTGTGGGGGAGAGGCCGAATGTGGTGAATAGTGTGGCCAGAATAGGTAATGCTATACGTTTAGAATTCATAACGATTCCTTTATATGCCTCTTACTTATTTTCATCGAAAATGTCTTCACGAAAGTACATGGGGTTTCGTGAAAACAGCTCGTCAAGAATGACTATTACAAAAGTAATCATAACGACTCGTTTTAATCAGTACGGATATTTATATGGCATAGATTAACCGCCCGGGAAAATACAGAGGGTTTATTCTCTTTCCTGATTGGCAGAACCACTGACACTAAAATGTCGCATTACTGAAATATATCGCTATTACTTTCAGTACGTTCCGTATAGTGAAGATGACGCTATAAAGAAAACGTATAACTAATTTTATCTTCCGTGGTGTGAATAATGGCGGGCATATAAATAACAGCGATGTTCTTCGGGGTTTATCCTGAATTACATATTCGTCCATAAATAGAAGAGCAATCTATTTTTATTATATGACGTTATATTCTGTGTGATAACCTTGTTTATAAAACATGAATAGTAAAGAAAATTGCTATTTAAGATAAAGATAGAACCAGAGTGCTTGTTTAACAATGTCGCAAAAATTGATATGCGTTAAAAAAGTGTAAGAAATCGACATTTTTTATTTTATCAGTTTTTTATGCTGATTTTTTGTTCATTTTTGAATTCTGTCTCTTATTTTTTGATTTTACTGTAAGCGATTATAATTACCATTATAAAAGTGTGGTTATGTGTTTAGAATGAGTAGATTCTGTCGTGTGCCTATAAAATTTTTATTTATCATATGATTAATAATGGAAAATAAGAGCAGATGAGCCTGGTGACGTTGCTGATACATTACGATTATTGACTCGTTGGTGACGGAACGATAAAAACGCGTTTTGATAATGGTTAATGTTATAACAGTATTGGGTCGCCTTCACGGCAGATCTCAGTGGGTAGCCTGTGGTTGAGAAGCCGGTATGATGACTTTTTCTACCTAAACCTGACCTCAGGTGAGTTTACATAGCGAGAAACTCAGGTAACCTACAATAACAAAGCGGTTATACCCGTCATCCTGGAAGGATTTGGGGTATCTACCTTATATATGGCTACATTGCAGGTATGCCAAAGCGGCAGCAAAGCCAATGCTCATACAGCATTAAGTATGAGGATATATCATATATTTCATTAACATAGCGGTGTAATATGCAAGTGTTGATAATGCGTCATGGTGATGCGGTACTTGATGCAGCGAGTGATGCTGTTCGGCCATTGAGCGACGCTGGTCGTGATGAATCCCGTCAGATGGCGTGTTGGTTGAATGAGCAAAATATCGATATTGAGCGCGTTCTGGTGAGCCCTTATTTGCGCGCCCAGCAAACGCTCGAGGTGGTGAAAAAAGCGCTGACGTTGCCGGAAGAAGCGGATTGCCTGAATGAGCTGACGCCCGGCGGTGATGCCCAGCTTGTTGGCTATTATCTGCAAACGCTGGCAAGAGAAGGCGTGGGTGCGGTTCTGGTTGTGTCGCATCTGCCGCTGGTGGGCTATCTGGTTGCCGAATTATGCCAGAATGAAACCGCGCCGATGTTCGCCACATCCGCTATTGCCTGCGTGAAGGTGGAAGCGGAGTCTGGTCATGGTGCTCTGCACTGGCAAGTCAGCCCGGCCCAGTTGAACGCGAAATCCTGACACGACTCGTCAAACGCCTGAATTCATACGCGATGAGGCATGTAATGAACTTACACGCCTCATTATTTTTTGAAGAAGAGCGAGCTTATTCAAGCGAAGGCGCCTCTAGTGCCACCAACACCAGCAGCGCGGCATTCCCACCAAATTCTTTCGGAGCCTGATGAAAAGCCAGCACGTCAGGGTGCTGTGCCAGCCAGAGCGGCGTTTGTTGCTTAAGAATATGTTTGCCGTGCCCGTGCATTACGCAGGCGCAGTAAACGTGCTCCCGCCGACAGGCCGCTAGCAGCGCGCCCAGTTCCTGCTTCGCCTGAAGCTGCGTCAGGCCATGCAAATCCAGAAACAGCTCCGGTGAATAATCTCCCCGTCGAAGTTTCTTCAATTCATAGTGGCTGGCACCCGGGCGGACATAGCGTGTCGGGCCTTCTGCATCCAGCTGTGGCTGAAACTCATCCGAAAAATAGAAACTGGCATCAACCTGCTCCTGCAATGCCCGTTTGGCGGGTAATTCACCCGGTTTTTTGCGCAGCGGTTTGTGGGTATAGGTATCCTGACGCAACTTTTTTGTGCCAGTGATTGACGTGCGAAAAAGCTGTAATTCGTCGTCATTCAGCGAATATTTATTACTCATGTTTCATTCATCTTGCGTCAACATTCGATCAGTTTACCTCGTCTCCCCGCTGTCGCTAAATAAAAGTCTGTATCGAGGCGCGTTCAGTCGGTTATATCTGCTGATTTGTCGCGGGCTTCATGGCAAACTAAGCGCCAATTTCCCATTCAGAACAGTCTGCGGAGGACACCCTTGGACAAAATTTTCGTCGATGAGGCCGTCAGTGAACTTCATACCATTCAGGATATGTTGCGCTGGGCTGTCAGCCGGTTTAACGCAGCTAACGTCTATTACGGTCACGGGACGGATAATCCCTGGGATGAAGCCATACAGCTGGTATTGCCTAGCCTGTATCTGCCGCTCGATATTCCTGAAGATATGTATACGTCGCGCCTGATCACCAGCGAACGGCAGCGCATTGTTGAACGCGTGATCCGCCGCGTCAATGAGCGTATCCCCGTCGCCTATCTGACCAACAAGGCTTGGTTCTGCGGCCTGGAATTCTACGTGGACGAACGCGTGCTGGTGCCGCGCTCTCCCATCGGTGAGCTGATCAATAACTATTTTGATGAGCAACTACCAAAAACGCCAAACCATATTCTGGATCTGTGCACGGGCAGCGGCTGTATTGCTATTGCCTGCGCTCAGGCGTTCCCAGAAGCGGAAGTCGATGCGGTCGATATCTCCAGCGAGGCGCTGGCGGTAACTGAGCAAAATATTCAGCAGCACGGTCTGGAATACCGCGTGACGCCGATTCGCTCTGATCTGTTCCGCGATTTACCAGCGATTCGCTATGATTTGATCGTGACTAATCCACCGTATGTGGATGAAGAAGATATGTCCGATCTGCCACAAGAATTCCGTTTTGAGCCTGAACTGGGGCTGGCGGCGGGTAACGACGGGCTGGATCTGGTGCGTCGTATTCTGGCCTGTGCGCCAGACTATCTGAGCGATGATGGTGTGCTGATTTGTGAAGTGGGCAACAGCATGGTGCACCTGATCGATCAATACCCAGACATCCCGTTCACCTGGCTGGAATTTGATAACGGCGGTGACGGCGTGTTTATGCTAACGCAATCACAGCTGGTCGATTGCAAAGCGCATTTCAGCGCTTACCGTGATTAAACGGTCATAACGATATTTATTCGCCTTACCGTGTAGACGGTAAGGCAGAAACAGAACACATGCGAAGGAGTTGTGATGGCAGGCAACAGTATTGGGCAATTTTTCCGCGTCACTACATTTGGTGAATCCCACGGTATTGCCCTGGGATGTATTGTTGACGGCGTACCGCCGGGGATCCCGCTAACGGAAGCGGATCTGCAACACGATTTGGATCGCCGCCGTCCGGGGACCTCCCGCTATACGACGCAGCGCCGTGAGCCCGATCAGGTCAAGATTCTGTCCGGCGTTTTTGAAGGCGTAACAACAGGGACCAGCATTGGCCTGTTGATTGAAAACACCGATCAGCGTTCTCAGGATTACGGTACGATTAAAGACGTCTTTCGCCCCGGTCACGCTGATTATACCTATGAGCAAAAATATGGCCTGCGCGATTACCGTGGCGGTGGCCGCTCTTCCGCGCGCGAAACCGCAATGCGCGTTGCCGCGGGTGCGATTGCGAAGAAATACCTGCAACAGCAACATGGTGTGAAGGTACGTGGCTATTTGTCGCAGATTGGCGATGTCACCTGCGAGCTCAAAGATTGGGAACAGGTTGAGCAAAACCCGTTCTTCTGCCCGGATATCGACAAGCTGGAAGCCCTGGATGAACTGATGCGGGCGCTGAAAAAAGAAGGCGACTCGATTGGCGCGAAGGTCAGCGTCGTGGCGGAATCAGTACCTGTCGGATTAGGCGAGCCGGTCTTTGATCGTCTGGATGCTGACTTGGCTCACGCACTGATGAGCATCAACGCCGTGAAAGGTGTCGAAATTGGCGATGGCTTTGCCGTTGTCACCAAACGTGGCAGTGAAAACCGAGACGAAATCACGCCGGACGGTTTCCAAAGCAATCATGCTGGCGGCATTTTGGGCGGAATCAGCAGCGGCCAGAACATCGTTGCACATCTGGCGTTGAAGCCGACCTCCAGCATTATGGTGCCGGGGAAAACGATCAACCGTCAGGGCGAAGCGACGGAAATGGTGACGCGCGGGCGTCACGACCCGTGTGTGGGCATCCGTGCGGTGCCGATTGCCGAAGCCATGATGGCGATTGTGTTAATGGATCACCTGCTGCGCCAACGCGCACAGTGTGGGGATGTGAACAGTCAGGTTCCTCGCTGGTAAAAAATAATGAAACAAGGGTTAATCGGGGTTCTCGCGCTGGCACTGAGCGCGCCGCTGTTATCGAACGCCGCGTGGGCGAAAACGCCCTGGCAGGAGATCGCGCATCCGGTTGCGGGTACGCCGCAGTCAATTGGTAGTTTTTCCAATGGCTGTATCATCGGTGCCCAGCCGCTGCCATTGCAGTCGCTGGATTATCAGGTGATGCGCATCGATCAGCGCCGCTATTTTGGTCACCCCGATCTTCTGGCGTTTATTCACCGCCTGAGCAACGAGGTTAAGCGTACGACCTCCGGTAATGTGCTGGTGGGGGATATGGGCATGCCTGTTGGGGGACGATTCAGCAGCGGCCACGCCAGTCACCAATCCGGGCTGGATGTGGACATCTGGCTGCAATTGCCCAGACAGCGTTGGAGCGAGCAGCAGTTGCTGAAACCGCAGCCTATCGATTTGGTTAACGCCAGCGGGCTGAACGTTAACCCACGCGTTTGGCGACCGGAAATCACCACCCTGATCAAAACCGCTGCGTTGGATAGCGACGTAACGCGCATCTTCGTTAATCCGGCGATTAAAAAACAGCTGTGTGCTGAAGCCGGCCACGATCGTGACTGGCTGCGCAAAGTTCGCCCTTGGTTTGCACACCGTGCGCATATGCATGTGCGCCTGCGCTGCCCGGCGGACAGTCTTGAGTGTCAGGATCAGGACGAACCCCCTGTCGGTGATGGATGCGGTGCCGAGTTAACCAGCTGGTTCCAGCCAAAACAGCCGAGTACCGAAGCCCCGGAAAAAACCACGCCGCCGCCGTTGCCTCCGTCTTGTCAGGCATTACTCGACAGACATTTTGCCGCGAGATAACAAATAACTATGTCGCGAGATAAAAAATAATTATGGACTGGTTAGTTCTTGGGCCAGATATGCTGGCCGTGCTGTTTTTTGTCGGGGCGTTGGCAGGGTTTATTGATTCGATTGCGGGCGGGGGCGGTTTATTGACGATCCCAGCCCTGCTGGCGGCGGGATTATCACCGGCGCAGGCGCTGGCAACGAATAAACTTCAGGCCGTCGGTGGATCCTTTTCCGCCAGCCTGTATTTCATTCGCCGCCGCGCGGTGAATCTGGGCGAGCAGAAGCTGGCGATTGCGCTGACCTTTGTCGGTTCGACCTTTGGTGCCTGGCTGATCCAGCAAATTCACGCCGATTTTCTACGCCAACTGCTGCCGGTGCTGATCATTGGCATTGGCCTCTACTTTTTATTAACGCCCAAAATCGGTGATGAAGATCGGCAGCGTCGCCTGTCGCCACTTCCGTTTGCGATTGTGGCAGGCTGCTGTATCGGTTTTTATGACGGCTTCTTCGGCCCCGGTGCCGGATCGTTTTACGCGTTGGCCTTTGTCACTCTGTATGGTTTCAATCTGGCAAAAGCGACAGCGCATGCCAAAATCCTGAACTTTACCTCCAACTTCGGCGGGCTACTGTTTTTCATTCTGGGCGGCCAGGTTGTCTGGGTGGTCGGCGGCGTCATGCTGATCGGGCAGATCCTCGGTGCGCGGCTGGGAGCCAAAATGGTGATGACGAAAGGGCAAAAGCTGATTCGTCCTATGCTGGTGTTGGTTTCCGCCATCATGAGTGGCAAGCTGATTTATGACAGCCACGGGCATGAGATTGCCGTTTGGCTGGGACAGTTTCTATGACAACACATTATGATAACAACAGATAACATGACTACGACGCACCACTATCAACAACTGATTGATATTTTTAATGATTGCTTTGGCGATGAATACAATACCCGTCTGGTAAAAGGCGATGATGAGCCGATTTATCTGCCAGCGGATGATGACATTCCGTATCACCGGATTGTGTTTGCCCATGGCTTTTATGCCAGCGCGTTACACGAGATTTCTCACTGGTGCATTGCTGGTGCCCAGCGACGCTTGCAGGTCGATTTTGGCTACTGGTACTGCCCGGATGGTCGCGATGCCTCTACGCAAAGTCAGTTTGAGGTGGTAGAAATCAAACCGCAGGCCTTCGACTGGCTGTTCTGTGTTGCTGCGGGCTTTCCGTTTAACGTCAGCTGCGACAACCTGAACGGCGACTGCGAGCCGGACCGCATTGATTTCCAGCGGCGCGTACATGCGCAAGTGATGCAATATCTGGAAGAGGGGATTCCCGCGCGTCCTGCCAGCTTTATTCGTGCATTACAATCGTTTTACAATACGCCACCGCTGACGGCGGCGAGCTTCCCGTATCCAGCCGATCTGTGATGCACGGGAACCGCAAAAATTTGAGGATAAGAAATGATCGCAGAATTTGAAACGCGCATTCTGGCGCTGATTGATGACATGGTAGAGCATGCCAGCGACGATGAACTGTTTGCCGGCGGCTATTTGCGTGGTCATCTGACGGTGTCGGTGGCAGAAGCGGAAGAGCATGGGGAACATACGCTTGAAGCACTGCATTTGCGCGTTAGCGACAGCATTAATAACGCCATCAAAAACGGTGAACTGTCACCGCCGGATCAGGTACTGGTTAACGGGATGTGGGAACGTCTGTTCCAGCAGGCGCAGAATAGTACGCACTGATTTCCCTGTGGGCTAATTGCCACTCTGTCAGTGCTGGCTCAGTCAAGCCAGCACGTTTTCTTCCTCATTAATCCTTCGCTATTCTCAATTAATCCTGAGCGATGGGTTTGCCTTTCAGCAGTTTCCTTATCCAGAAACGATTTGGGTTGAGTGCGGCGAGCGTATCGCGGTCCAGCGGTAGCGGTTCACCATACATCTGTGATGCCAAAATTTCTGCTGCGAGTGGGGCGGAGCAGAGCCCGCGTGAGCCCAACGCACCGATAATAAACAGATCCTGCCAATAGGGGGCGCTTGGCACCGCGTCGGCACGGTGTTGAGGGTGCAACCGATCTTCATACTCGGCCAGCGTTTGCTCATAGTCCGGTACCGCGCCTAATAGCGGCAGATGATCGCGCAGCGCACAGCGGACGCCTTGGCGCGCCAGTGCATCGCTGACATCGATCGTTTTCGCCCAGTTTGCGTCAGGCAAACAATTCAGCAGCCGTTGGCGGTTTTCTTGCTGCTCGTCTTCCCGATAATCACAGTGTGTTTCACCCCGTAAATAGCTCGCCCCGATGCAGTGTGTCTGATGCTGCGGACTCACCGGCGTCAGATAGCCGTCGTAGCACAACACCTGTTTGAGCTGGCCTAGTACAGAGTTGGTCGGAACATGGCTGACCTGCCCGCGCACGGCGTAAGCGGGTAAATGGGATGTCTGTGGCCAGTCGGTAATGTGATGACCATTTGCCAGCACCACGACGGCATGATTTACCCGCTGGCCGGTGCTCAAGGTGAGTGACCAGCTGCCGTCCGTTTTCTCCAATGCGGAAACGGCGGTACTCATCTGTACCGACAGACCGTTTTGCTGTGCCAGTTTCAGCGCAGAAGCCGTCAGTTCTGCCGGGCACAGCCAGCCGCCGTCGGGGTAGGTGATGCCATTTACGCCGATATTCAGGCCGCTTTGTGTTTCCAGTTGCTGTGCATCCACGCTAACGACCAGCTCTTCCGGCCATTCGCCTTGCAGAATCTGTTCGATTTTACGCGCACTTTTTTCATCCCAGGCAAGCTGGCTGACGCCACACCATTGGTGCTCAAACTCCAGACCCTGCTGCGCCAGCGCGGTATAGCTGCGGTGGGCAAAGTCAAAGGCGAGCGAGAAAAAGCGGGACACGGCATCGTGCCGGTTATTCAACAGAGGATACAGCGCCCCCTGACGATTGCCGGATGCGCCCGTGGCAGGCTGTGTCTCCGCGCAGTAAAGCGTGACGTTTGCACCGCGCCGTTGCAGTGCCAGTGCGGTGAGCACGCTGGCGATGCCGCCGCCGATAATTGCAATATCGTCAGTCGTGCTGGCGGCAGGGCGTGCATACCACGGCGTTGGTGAGGTGACGGGAAGCGCATCAGGAAGCATGCCGCTCAGCATTTCCCGTTTCTGGCCGAATCCTTTAATTTTACTGACCTGAAACCCCGCCTGTTGCAGACCGCGACGCACAAAGCCTGCGGCGGTAAATGTGGCGAACGTCCCTTCTTTTCGGCACAGACGAGCCATTGCCTGAAACAGATTATCCGTCCACATATCTGGGTTTTTGGCAGGCGCGAAGCCGTCCAGAAACCAGGCGTCGACCTGATGGTTCTGAGTATCATCTAGCTCAGGCAGTAAGACGTTAACGTCACCGAACCACAGATCGAGCGTAATAGTGCCTTGCGCCAGAATCAGACGATGGCAGCCCGGCAGCGGTAGCGGCCATTGCTCTCGCAGTTCATCCGCGAAGGCGGCCAGCTCCGGCCACTGGGCGTGTGCCGCAGCCAAATCATGCCGACGCAGGGGAAATTTCTCGAAGCTGATGAAATGCAGGTGTCGCAATGTCGCCTGTGGCTGCTGTTGACGAAAGTCGGCAAACGCCTGCCACAGCGTCAGAAAATTCAGACCCGTACCAAAGCCGGTTTCTGCTATCACGCAGGCTGCGCGCGGGTGCGTGGCGAAACGCTCAGGAAACTGATTGCCCTTTAAAAACACATAACGGGTTTCTGCCAACCCATCCTGATTCGAAAAATAGACGTCATCAAACTGTTGCGATACAGGTGTACCCTGAGCGTTCCAACTTAACGACGCGTGTTGGATGGGGAGGTTGGTCACGACAAAAAGCTCATTATTCAAGTGATGATGAGATTCTATCGGGCTGAATATTGTGGCGCAAATTTAGCAATGATTTCGCGATAGTTTGGCTGATCGGACTTGTTCAGCTTACAACTGTACGCTAAAGTGCGAAGCGAAATCCCAAACTCTATAAGTGGAAGAAGAGGTATTAAATGAAACGTGCAGTGATTACTGGCCTGGGGATCGTATCAAGCATCGGTAATAACCAGCAGGAAGTTCTGGCATCATTGCGGGAAGGCCGCTCGGGCATTACCTTCTCTCAAGAGCTGAAAGATTCCGGCATGCGTAGTCACGTCTGGGGGAATGTCAAACTGGACACCACTGGCCTCATCGATCGCAAAATTGTGCGTTTTATGAGTGATGCATCGATTTATGCCTACTTATCCATGGAGCAGGCGATTCAAGATTCCGGGCTGTCTGATGAGGTTTATCAGAATAACCCACGCGTTGGCCTGATCGCCGGTTCCGGCGGTTCTGCGCGCTATCAGGTGTTCGGTGCTGACGCGATGCGTAGCCCGCGCGGCCTGAAAGCCGTTGGTCCTTATGTGGTAACCAAATCCATGGGTTCTGCGGTATCCGCGTGTCTGGCAACGCCATTCAAAATTCACGGCGTGAACTACTCCATCAGCTCCGCCTGTGCGACCTCTGCACACTGTATCGGCAACGCGGTTGAGCAAATTCAGATGGGCAAACAGGACATCGTATTCGCTGGCGGCGCGGAAGAGCTGTGCTGGGAACTGGCCTGTGAATTTGACGCGATGGGCGCACTGTCAACCAAATACAATGAGACACCGGAAAAAGCGTCCCGTACTTATGACGCCGGCCGCGATGGTTTCGTCATTGCAGGCGGTGGCGGTATGGTCGTTGTAGAAGAACTGGAACACGCACTGGCGCGTGGCGCACATATCTACGCGGAAGTGGTCGGCTACGGCGCGACGTCTGACGGCGCGGATATGGTTGCCCCATCAGGTGAAGGTGCCGTCCGTTGTATGAAGATGGCGATGCACGGTGTGGATACGCCGATCGATTACCTGAACTCTCACGGTACTTCTACGCCAGTTGGCGATGTGAAGGAACTGGGTGCGATTCGTGAAGTGTTTGGCGACAACTCGCCAGCTATTTCTGCGACTAAAGCGATGACCGGTCACTCTCTGGGCGCGGCTGGCGTTCAGGAAGCTATTTACTCACTGCTGATGCTGGAACACGGTTTCGTTGCACCGAGCATCAACGTGGAAAATCTGGACGAGCAGGCTGCTGGCCTGAACATCGTGACTGAACCGACGGAACGTAAACTGACCACGGTGATGTCTAACAGCTTCGGCTTCGGTGGTACGAATGCGACGCTGGTAATGAGAAAACTCGATAAATAATCGGTTTCTTACACAGACATTATCATTAAAAGAAACAAAAAACCCCGCAGGCGCAAGCCGCGGGGTTTTTTGTTTGTGCGGGTTTGGTTGATGATGGTTATGAGCGGTATTGACGCTAGATTAATACCCACAGCAGAAATGCAGCCACGCAGGTGCTGACAATCACCAAAAACATCGGCTTGTGGAACAGGGATTGCCAACTGAGCGGTAGCGAAGCAATCAGCGGGTTAAACAGCGGATGCAGCAGCTGTGACGTGGTTGTCCAGTCCGTTTCCTGTGAGCGCTGAATGCGCTGCGTAAACAGGAACGTCAGCAGATCGCTGACCTGCATCGGCGTCAGCGGCGTTTGTAACCCGATATTGAAGCGATTCTGCGTGTAATCAATCAATAAGTGCTGTTCCTGCGCGGTCATGGGCTGTTGTAGCAAAGCCTGTAACGGGGCGAGATTCGGGGAAAGCAGCGCGTTCTGTGTCGGTAGCGGCTGTGATGACAGATTCGCTGCGGATGACGAATTTGCGTTAGTCGTATTGGTGGTGTTGGCTGCCAGCGGTTCTGACGCTGCGCCTGTCGTGCCTGTATTGGTCGGTGCCCCCTGCTGCGCTGACGGGGTGGCGCGCAGCAGCGTTTGTGTCTGTTGCAGCTCAACCTGTGCTTGCAGGAACTGCGTGATCAGCGGCAGATGTTTTAACGGGATGGCGTCGCCCGGGCTAAGATTCTGCATCATCATCAGATTGTTCAGCACCCTTGCAGGCTGTTCCCCGGTCATGGTCGCTAATCGGGTGACTAACTGATTCAAGCCGCGCTGTTCAGCAGGAGAGAGCGGACGATCGGGCGAGTTGGCGGCCTGAGCGGTTTGCGATGCTGTGGCTGATGCCGTTGATTGCGGAATTTGCCCGTTTTGCAGCAGCGTAACCACCTGCTGTAGCTGTGTTTTAGTCAGCGCGCTTAGCGTGGTGCTACCGAACTGTTGCTGGATGAAGTTGCTGACTGCCTGACGGTTATTTCCCTGAGACAGCATATCTGTCAGGCGCTGAAGCAACTGCTGACGCCCACCGCTATCTTGCGCCTGCGTTAAACGCGTCTGGAGTATCTGCTCGGCAGGTTGGTAATGGCGGGACAGCAGTTCATTATTTTCTGCCAGCCCTAATCCCTGTTTTACCGTTGTCCAGACTTCCGCTGCCTTTGACGTTGTCAGTGCGGCAACTTTAAGCACCAGATTTTCCAACGTCGTGCGCTGCGCCAGCGTCAGCGGTCGATCGCCGTTGGCGGAGGAACCCGCAGCGTTAGCGGATGAGGTAGAGGTTGACGATGTGGTGGTTGGCGTCACCGAACGTTCGCCGGGCAGCGGGGCACCAGGGCCGCTTACAGGTTGCATATCGGTTATCCTCACTGCCGTCATGATTGAGATGAATCATAGCAATCTCCCGTGACGGCCGATAGTCAGACGTCACTTAAAACGGTACGAATCTTATGGGGTGGCTTATGAGCGACGTCCTAGCGGGATGCGCAAGCGCTGTGCGAGGATCACGCCGAGTAGCGTGATGCCCCCGCCAACCAGATGATAATGATGTAACGGCTCGTGCAAAAAGCCAATTGCGATCATCGCCGTAAAGATCGGTGTCAGGTTCATAAAGATGGAGGCTTTGCTGGCTCCGAGGCGCATAACCCCCTGAATCCACAGAAAAGGCGCAAGGATTGAGGCCATGATGCCAGCGAAAATCACCAGCGGCAGGTTGTCGGCATTGAGCTGCACATTGTCCGTCAGCAGGAAATTTGGAATCAGCACGACTACGCCAAAGGCAATTTGCACATAGAGCGACACCCAGTTGGGCAACGGGATGCTCCAGCGTTTGGTCAGCACGCCATAGAGCGCATAGGACAGCGACGCACAAAACATCATGAGTTCACCGGGGCCGATGCCCTGCGCCAGAATCTGTTCGGGATGACCCTCACCGATCAGCCAGATAATCCCGGCCAGCGACAGCAGACTACCGAGCACGACGCCCAGCGTGGGAGCCAGGCGCAGCAGCGGAATGCTGAGCAGGACGGTCAGTAGCGGTACAAGTGACCCCATGATCCCCATCATCACGGCGCTGATCGAGTGCGCCGCGTAATAGGCCAGACTTTGATACAGCACCATGCCAAGCAGACCCAGCACGAGCAGTTTCCATGCGTGTTGACGGATGGCCGCTGCGTGCTGACGAAGCGTTGGCAGCATGAACGGCGTCATGACGAGGAACGCCAGCAGCCAGCGATAAAACGAGATAGCGGCCGGGTCAATAACGCTTGCAGAGAGCTTGTTGACGATGACGTTAATTGACCAAATCAGGACGGCAATGGTGGGAAAGAGGGCGTTCAACGTTGGGTTTCTCATAACAGACCAGACGAAAAACGCACCAATTACCAGTCTGGTCGATAAAAATGGGGCAAGTGCGGCAATGGCAAACAACATAACAGAGCCATGTGACGACGATCAACCTTGTATGGCGTCGGCTTTCTATGACGACCATCTTGTATGATCCTCATCGGCGGGAACCGATAACGGAAAGATATCGCGTCGTAATTGCCTTGGGTTTCTGCACCATTCGGTGGCAAAATATCTCCCCGCTTTTTTTGGCTGGCTACCGATGTCGGAGAAGACAATGAAGATTCTGGTTGATGAGAATATGCCGTATGCCCGCGAGCTATTTAGCCGTCTGGGTGAGGTTCAGGCCGTGCCGGGACGTCCTTTGCCGCGCGAGCTGCTGGCCGACGCGGATGCGTTGATGGTGCGCTCGGTCACGAAGGTAAACGCGGATCTGCTGTCTGGTTCGGCGGTAAAATTTGTCGGCAGCGCGACAGCAGGCACTGACCATGTCGATGACACCTGGCTTAACGCCAACGGGATCGCGTTTTCTGCTGCCCCCGGTTGCAATGCCATTGCGGTAGTGGAGTACGTCTTTTCTTCTTTGCTGATGCTGGCCGAGCGTGATGGTTTCCAACTGCGTGATAAAACCGTCGGGATTGTCGGCGTGGGCAATGTTGGCAGACGTCTGGATGCACGTCTGAAAGCCTGGGGCGTTAACACGCTGCTGTGCGATCCGCCGCGTGCCGATCGCGGTGAGGCGGGTGATTTCCTGCCACTCGAAACGCTGGTGCGTGATGCCGACATTCTGACGCTGCATACGCCGCTGTATCTCGACGGCCCGTACCGTACTCATCATCTGGTTGATGCCGCCGTACTGAACGCGTTTGCGGACGGACGTATTCTGATTAACGCCTGCCGTGGCCCGGTGGTGGACAATGCCGCACTGCTTGAGGCGCTGCAACAGGGTAAAAAACTCAGCGTTATTCTTGACGTCTGGGAGCCAGAACCTGCCTTATCGACCGATCTGCTGGCGCGAGTAGACATTGGCACGGCGCATATCGCTGGCTATACGCTGGAAGGGAAAGCGCGCGGCACCACGCAGGTATTTGAGGCGTGGAGTGAGTTTATCGGAACCCCGCAGCAGGTCGCGCTTTCGTCGCTTTTGCCTGCACCAGAGTATGCCGAAGTCACATTGACCGTGCCGCTGGATGAGGCGTTGCTAAAACGTCTGGTGCATCTGGTGTATGATGTGCGCCGGGACGATGCACTGTTGCGCCACGTTGCGCATCAGGAAGGCGAGTTCGATCGTCTGCGCAAACATTATCAGGAACGACGCGAATGGTCGTCACTCCATGTTATCTGCGCCGATGCTGACAGCGCAGATTGCCTGAACGCGCTGGGATTCACAGCGTCAGTGCGGGGCGCACGCTAACGGCGTTTCGCGCGAGCATCACTTTTTTATTCATGAACTGACAGACGGTGTCGTTATCGTCTGTCGGTTCCATTCATGATTTGTGTTTCATTCAAAATTTGGGAGAGAACCAAATGTCTGACGGCTGGAATATTGCTCTGCTGGGCGCAACGGGCGCAGTAGGCACGGCGTTACTGGAATTATTGCAGGAACGCGAATTCCCGGTGGGTGAATTCTATCCGCTGGCCAGTGAACGTAGCGCGGGTGAAACCATACGTTTTAACGGCAAATCTTGCCTGGTCACGGATGTGGCGGATTTTGACTGGTCACAGGCACAGCTGGCGTTTTTTGTCGCCGGTCAGGATGTCAGCGCCCGCTATGCGGAAGAGGCGGGGGATGCGGGCTGTCTGGTTATCGACAGCAGCGGTCTGTTTGCGCTGGAGCCGGATGTCCCGCTGGTGGTGCCCGGCGTGAATACGCATACGCTGGCCGATTACCGTAACCGTAATATTGTCGCGGTGGCAGACAGCCTGACCAGCCAACTGCTGACGGCGATTAAGCCGTTGACCGATGCGGCTGGGCTCTCGCGCCTGCATGTCGTCAATATGTTGTCCGTTTCCGCACTCGGTAAAGCGGCGATAGACGATCTGGCGGGACAAAGCGCTCGTCTGCTGAACGGTGTTCCGCCTGAGGCCGGGCTTTTCCCGAAACAGCTGGCATTCAATCTGTTGCCTTTACTGCCCGATGATACGGGCAGCGTGCGCGAAGAGCGCGGTTTGGTCGATCAGGTGCGTAAAGTCTTGCAGGACGACGGATTGCCGATTTCAGTGACCTGCATTCAGTCCCCTGTGTTCTATGGTCATGCGCAGGTTGTTCATCTTGAATCACTGCGTCCGCTGTCTGCGGAAGAAGCACGCGATGAACTGCTCAATGCCGGAAATATTGAAGTAAGTGACGAGCAGGATTACCCGACGCAGGTGGGTGATGCGTCCGGCAATGGGCAACTGAGCGTCGGCTGTCTGCGTAATGATTACGGCATTCCTGAGCTACTGCAATTCTGGTCAGTCGCCGATAACGCTCGCTTTGGCGGCGCGCTGATGGCGGTGGAAACGGCAGAATGTCTGGTGCAGGAGTATCTCGGGTAATGTCGGAAACCACTCAGGCGGAGGCTACTCAGGCCGATGCCGCTGCGGAAAACGAACGCGCCCCGCTGAAAATCGCGCTAGGTATTGAGTACGACGGTAGCCTCTATTATGGCTGGCAGCGCCAGTCTGACGTTGCTAGCGTGCAGGCCTGTCTTGAAAAGGCGCTGAGCAAAGTGGCGGATGAGCCGATAGAGGTGTTTTGCGCCGGGCGAACCGATGCTGGTGTTCACGGCACCGGCCAGGTCGTGCATTTCACCACACACGCGATCCGAAAAGACGCCGCCTGGACGATGGGCGTGAATGCAAATTTACCGCCGGATATCGCGGTGCGCTGGGTGAAAACGGTGGATGAGGATTTCCATGCGCGCTTCAGCGCTACGGCACGCCGCTACCGTTATGTCATCTACAATCACCGCTATCGTCCTGCGGTGCTTTCGCGCGGTATGACGCACTTTTATCACCCGTTAGACGTGGAACGCATGGAGCGAGCCGGGCAATGCCTGTTGGGGGAGAATGATTTCACCTCTTTTCGTGCAGTGCAGTGCCAGTCGCGCACGCCGTGGCGCTATGTAAATCATTTAAAGGTTACACGTCACGGTGACTATATCGTGGTAGATATTAAGGCCAATGCGTTCGTGCATCATATGGTGCGTAATATCGTTGGCAGCCTGATGGAGGTCGGCTGTGGCAATCGTCCAGAATCGTGGATTGCCGAGCTGCTGGCGGCCAAAGATCGTACGCTGGCTGGCGCAACAGCCAGAGCCGAAGGGCTGTATTTGGTGGCGGTAGATTATCCCGCGCGTTTTGCTTTGCCGCAGCCTACGATGGGGCCGCTCTTTTTAGCAGATTGACGTTTTTGATTATAACGAGTGCGTCTTTTACCTGTTGCACGCTGCCAGATGGTCGTAGGCCAAAAGGCAGGGTGCGATGCGTATTAAGGACGAGGCTATTCAGCGTGCTATACGCAAGGCAACACGGCTAGTGCGGCTGCCTTGCGTATATCGACCGCGTGCGTTCGATAGACATTTTGGGAGAAGACGTTGTGATGGAATTTATACAGTTTATTATTGATTTTATTCTGCACATTGACGTTCACCTGGCGGAACTGGTGGCGCAATATGGTGTCTGGGTTTATGCCATTTTGTTCCTGATTCTGTTCTGTGAGACCGGGCTGGTGGTGACGCCGTTTCTGCCGGGGGATTCGCTGCTGTTTGTCGCAGGGGCGCTGGCGGCGTTGCCGTCGAACGATCTGAATGTGCACACGATGGTGTTCCTGATGATCGTGGCCGCGATTACGGGCGATGCAGTGAACTACACGATTGGACGACTGTTCGGTGAGAAGCTGTTTAGCAACCCGAACTCAAAGATTTTCCGCCGCAGCTATCTGGATAAAACGCATGCGTTTTACGCGCGTCATGGTGGCAAGACGATAATTCTGGCGCGCTTTGTCCCGATTGTGAGAACATTTGCGCCGTTTGTCGCTGGGATGGGGCACATGAGCTATCGGCATTTTGCGGCCTATAATGTCATTGGTGCGCTGCTGTGGGTGTTGTCATTCACCTATGCGGGCTACCTGTTTGGCGATTTGCCGGTGGTGCAGGAAAATCTAAAATTACTGATTGTTGCGATTATTTTCCTCTCTATCCTGCCGGGCATTATTGAGATTGCCCGTCATCGTAGAGCGGCCTCGCGCGGCAATGTGAAATAAGTGAAGTATTTTAACATCCGGTTTGACCAGTTTTTTATCCACAGTACCGGAACGTTATGGTTTAATGGGCAGCATTTATGGTCTGTTCTTGGGAACACCCTGGGTGCCGATGCCTTTGTACCGCGATTGTCGTGCGTCTCAGGCATTTTTTCATTGGCAATGTTGTCAGGGAATAACATGAACAGCGGACTGGCATTTGCCAGGTTCAAGCAGAAAGGTTATCAATGAGCTGGATTGAACGAATTCTTAACAAAAGCAATATTACACCGACCCGTAAAGCGAACATCCCTGAAGGGGTCTGGACAAAATGTGATAGCTGCGGTCAGGTTCTTTATCGTGCTGAGTTGGAGCGCAATCTGGGTGTCTGCCCGAAGTGCGATCACCATATGCGCCTTTCCGCGCGCGCCCGTCTACAGGCTTTTCTGGATAAAGAAAACACTGTTGAGTTGGGAAGCGAACTGGAACCGAAGGATGTCCTGAAATTCCGGGATTCCAAAAAATATAAAGATCGTCTGGTTTCTGCACAGAAACAGTCCGATGAGAAAGATGCGCTGGTCGTGATGAAAGGCACGCTGTACGGTATGCCGATTGTCGTCGCGTCCTTCGAATTCTCTTTCATGGGCGGTTCAATGGCGTCTGTTGTGGGGGCGCGCTTTGTGCGTGCCGTTGAGCAGTCATTGGAAGACGGTTGTCCGCTGGTGTGCTTCTCCGCCAGTGGCGGCGCGCGTATGCAGGAAGCGCTGATGTCGCTGATGCAAATGGCGAAAACCAGTGCGGCATTGGCAAAAATGCGCGATCGCGGCTTGCCTTACATTTCTGTGCTGACTGATCCAACCATGGGTGGTGTTTCCGCGAGTCTGGCGATGCTGGGCGACCTGAACATTGCCGAGCCGAAAGCGCTGATCGGTTTTGCCGGCCCACGCGTTATCGAACAAACCGTGCGTGAAAAACTGCCGCCGGGCTTCCAGCGCAGTGAATTCCTGATTGAGAAAGGGGCGATCGATATGATCGTTCGTCGTCCGGAAATGCGCTACAAGCTGGCCACTATTCTTGCCAAACTGACGAACCATCCAGAACCGGGCAACGATGATGTGGAAATCCGCAGCGATGCGCCGTCTGAATCATCACAGGATGACGCATAATTGACATGATGGGCAGGGCGTGTGGTACTCGACCACGTCGTTCTCGACCGGGTGCGCAATGCACGCTCTGCCCGCAATGAACCGTAAGCCAGTGAACGGGACTCATGGATACACTTCAAACACCTCAAGCCACGTCACCTTTGGTCACGTGGCTTCATTATCTTGAGCATCTGCACGCTCAGGCCATTGATTTAGGCCTGGAGCGCGTTAAGCAGGTTGCTGAACATCTCCAACTGCTCCAGCCTGCTCCAACGGTTTTCACCGTCGCGGGGACGAACGGCAAGGGAACCACCTGCTGTACGCTGGAATCCATTCTGTTAGCCGCCGGGCTGCGGGTAGGCGTGTACAGTTCTCCCCATCTTGTTCGCTATACCGAGCGAGTGCGTATTCAGGGCAAAGAATTGCCTGAAGCGCTGCATACGCAGGCGTTTGCGGATATCGAGGCAGGGAGAGGGGCGGTATCGCTCACCTATTTTGAATTCGGTACGCTGTCGGCGCTGCAACTCTTTAAGCAGGCGAATCTGGATGTCGTCATTCTTGAAGTAGGACTAGGCGGGCGTCTGGATGCCACCAATATTGTGGATGCGGATGTATCCGTGGTCACCAGTATTGCTATCGACCATACCGATTGGTTAGGTAACGATCGGGAAAGCATTGGCCGCGAGAAAGCCGGGATATTCCGACAGGGTAGACCTGCCGTTGTTGGTGAACCGGATATGCCGGGAACGATTGCCGACGTTGCCGCTGAGAAAGGCGCGCAGCTGCACCGCCGTGGTCGCGACTGGGAGTATTCAATGCAGCGTGAGACGTGGAGCTGGCAGGATAAACAGCGCGAGCTGTCACGGCTACCGTTACCCAACGTCCCGTTGGCTAATGCCGCCACGGCACTAGCTGCATTGCACTATTCTTCACTCAACGTGAGTGAAGAGGCGATTCGACAAGGTTTGCAGCACGCCGCATTACCCGGCCGTTTTCAGACCGTGCAGGCGTCACCGCGTTTGATTCTTGATGTTGCACACAATCCTCACGCGGCGGCATATCTGGCAAACCGTTTGGCTGAGTTGCCGAAAACCGGAAAAGTGCGAGCCGTCATCGGCATGCTGTCGGATAAAGACATTGCCGGTACGCTGGCTCACTTAACGCCGTTGGTGGATGCGTGGTATTGCGCTCCGCTGGAGGGGCCGCGTGGTGCCACGGCGCAGCAAATTGCCGAGCACCTGACGCGCAGCCAATCGTTCCCCGATGTCGTAACTGCCTGGAAGCAAGCCATGTCCGAGGCGACGGAGCAGGATATCGTCATTGTGTGTGGATCTTTTCATACGGTAGCGCATGTGATGGAAGCGCTGGATGAGGAGAAGGCGAATGGCGAGTAAATTTCAGAATCGACTGGTCGGTACGGTTATTTTGGTCGCGCTGGGCGTGATCGTTTTACCCGGCCTGCTGGACGGCAAGAAAAAGCACTACGAAGACGAGTTTGCGTCGATTCCGCTGATCCCTAAGCCGGGTGACAGCAATGAGATGGAAGCGCTGCCTGCGCTGAACCCGTCGCTGCCGAGTCAACCGCCGGAAGGGGCGGAGGAGGCGATGCAAAACAGCGCGGAAGCCGAAGCCGTTGAAGCGAGATCGTCTGCGTCATCTGCAACTACGCCATCTACAACGACAGCACCTGAAACCACGACGCAGACGCCGCCATCGTCCCATTCTGGCACGAATACGCCAGCCATGACGGCACCGCCAGTGGTGGTTGAGCGTCCGCCGGTTCAGACGCCAGCGCCAGTGATGCCGAAGCCTCAGCCAAAGCCTGAGGTGAAGCCTGAAGTGAAACCGAAGCCAGAGCCTAAACCGGAACCCAAACCGGAAGTGAAGCCTGAAACGCAGCCGACGCAGCAAGCGCCTGTCGGACAGGCCTATATTGTGCAGCTTGGTGCGCTGAAAAACGCGGATAAGGTGAATGAAATTGTCGCCAAGCTTCGTCTCTCTGGTTACCGCGCGTATACCGTGCCATCAACGCCGGTTTCAGGCGAAATCACCCGCATTTACGTGGGGCCGGATGCGTCGAAGCAGAAGCTAGAGTCTTCACTGGGTGAGCTGAAACAGCTCAGCGGGCTAAGTGGGCAGGTGCGAGCACATTCCGTTCGTTAAGGTCGTCGAGCGTGATGATGACGTGATGGCTGGCTCGCAGCCGGTCACGTAAATAAGCAAAAGCAGGCAGCGGGGATGAGGTTCGCATCAGTGATACTTCGCCCCGCATCTGTTTTAAGATGCTTGCTGTGAGTTTTGAGATGCCGAGAGTGAATAGAATCAGGCATGACGTATTGTCGGTTTTTTCGCCTGATTATCTATCGATGAAATCGGCGGAAATACGCTACGCAAACGTTTTCTTTTTCTGTTAGAATGCGCCGCGAACAGGATGACGTAGCGGCTTATCGGTAGCATCGTTCATTATTAGGATAGTTCATGGTTTGGGTTGATTACGTCATTATTGGCATCATCGGATTTTCGGCTTTGGTTAGCCTGATCCGGGGGTTTGTTCGCGAAGCGCTGTCGTTAGTAACCTGGGGATGTGCTTTTTTTGTTGCCAGTCATTACTACGCTTACCTCGCGGTCTACTTCACCCGTTTTGATGATGAGCTGGTGCGTAACGGCATTGCGATTGCCATTCTGTTTATTGCAACGTTGATTGTGGGAGCTATCGTCAACTATGTGATTAGTTCACTGGTTGAACGTACCGGATTATCCGGCACCGATCGCGTTCTGGGCATCTGTTTTGGTGCGCTGCGCGGGGTGCTGATCGTTTCCGCACTGCTATTCTTTCTGGATACGTTCACCGGTTTTTCACAAAGTGATGACTGGAAGCAGTCCCAGTTAATCCCGCAGTTCAGTTATATTATCAGGTGGTTTTTTGACTACCTGCAAAGCACGTCAAGTTTCTTGCCGCAGCATTTACCGCTGCGGTAGCGCTGATGAGGAAAAGACACCATGTGCGGTATTGTCGGTATCGCCGGTTTTACACCGGTCAACCAGTCGATTTATGACGCGTTAACGGTGTTGCAACACCGTGGGCAGGATGCTGCGGGTATTGTGACCATCGATGCCTTTAATTGTTTTCGCCTGCGTAAGGCCAATGGCCTGGTGAAAGATGTGTTTGAAGCGCGGCACATGCAGCGCCTACAGGGAAACATGGGGCTTGGTCATGTGCGTTATCCGACCGCAGGTAGTTCCAGCGCCTCGGAAGCACAGCCTTTCTATGTGAACTCTCCGTTCGGTATCACGCTGGCTCACAACGGTAACCTGACTAACGCTCACGAACTGCGTAAAAAGCTGTTCGAGCAGGAGCGTCGCCACGTTAACACCACGTCTGATTCTGAAATTCTGCTGAATATTTTCGCCAGAGAGCTGGACCGTTTCCAACACTATCCGCTGGAAGCCGATAATATTTTTGCGGCCGTTGCCGCAACGCACCAGCAAATTCGCGGTGCCTATGCCTGTGTTGGCATGATTATCGGTCACGGTATGGTCGCTTTCCGCGATCCTAATGGGATTCGTCCTCTGGTGATTGGTAAGCGCGATCTGGAAGATGGCCGCAGCGAGTATATGGTGGCGTCAGAAAGTGTCGCACTGGATACGCTGGGCTTTGAATTTTTACGCGATGTGGCGCCGGGAGAAGCGATCTACATTACGGAAAAAGGGCAGCTGTTTACCCGCCAGTGCGCAGAGAATCCAAAGAGCAATCCGTGCCTGTTCGAATATGTCTATTTCGCTCGCCCAGACTCTTTCATTGATAAAATCTCGGTCTACAGCGCACGCGTTCGCATGGGTCAGAAGCTCGGTGAAAAAATTGCGCGCCAGTGGGAAGATCTCGATATTGATGTCGTGATCCCGATTCCTGAAACCTCTTGTGATATCGCGCTGGAAATCGCGCGCATCATCAACAAGCCGTATCGTCAGGGATTTGTGAAAAACCGCTATGTTGGCCGCACGTTTATCATGCCGGGGCAGCAGGCACGTAAGAAATCGGTACGCCGTAAGCTGAACGCCAACCGTGCTGAGTTCCGTGACAAGAACGTGCTGCTGGTGGATGACTCCATCGTGCGTGGTACAACGTCAGAGCAGATTGTAGAGATGGCGCGTGAAGCAGGAGCCAAGCGTGTTTATCTGGCCTCAGCGGCACCGGAAATCCGCTTCCCTAACGTGTACGGCATCGATATGCCAAGCGTCAATGAGCTGATTGCCCACGGTCGTGAAGTGGATGAAATCTGTAAGATTATTGGTGCCGATGAGCTGATATTCCAGGATCTCGACGATCTGATTGAAGCTGCGCGTGAAGATAACCCGGATATCACTCAGTTTGAATGCTCGGTGTTCAACGGGATTTACGTGACGAAGGATGTCGATCAAGGTTATCTGGATTATCTGGAAGTCTTGCGCAATGACGATGCCAAAGCGCTGCGTAGCCAGAATGAAGTTGAAGATCTGGAATTGCATAACGAAGGTTAACAGCTAGTCGCACATTAAGGCTGTATTGAAGGGGGAGGACGCGAAAGTGTCCTCCCCCTTATTTTGTATGTAGAGAAAATTTTGTATGTAGAGAAAAATTGCATAGAGAAAACAGGGTTTCGGTGCTTGTCCTTGCTTATCGCTAATCAATGCGGCAAAGTTTGCGCAGATGATTTTTCCGCGTTTCTGCTTACGCGGCCAGCCAGAGGCAGTATGAATGAAGCGACTCATTGTAGGGATTTCCGGTGCCAGCGGCGTCATTTACGGCATCCGGCTGCTACAGGTTTTACAGACGCTGGAAGGTATCGAAACGCATCTGATCATGAGTCAGGCCGCCCGGCAGACGCTGGCGTTAGAAACGGATTTTAGCCTGCGTGACGTGCAGGCGCTGGCCGATGTGGTACACGACACGCGTGATATTGCTGCCAGCGTCTCTTCGGGGTCGTTTAAAACGGCGGGGATGGTGATTTTACCCTGTTCGATAAAAACCCTTTCCGGCATTGTGCACAGCTACAGTGACAATCTATTGACCCGTGCAGCTGATGTAGTGCTGAAGGAGCGTCGTCCTCTGGTGCTAGGAGTGCGTGAAACGCCGCTACATTTAGGGCATTTACGGCTGATGACCACAGCCGTTGAGCTGGGGGCGATAATCATGCCACCGGTGCCTGCGTTTTATCATCGCCCAGAAAGTGTGCAGGATATTGTCGATCAGACGGTGAATCGTATTCTGGACCAGTTTGATATCGACCTGCCAAAAGATCTCTTTATCCGCTGGCAAGGTGCGTCCTAGCAGGATAGAGACCCAGACACGCTATTTTTCTCTCTCGGGGCGGTAAACTTTTACTGCCCTTTTTTTGTGCCTTTTTATCACATTGCACTAATTTTGTGCGCAAAAGCACCAAAATGGTGCGTTTGAGTTTTTGTATTCATGCCAATGTTATCTATCCTTATTGTTACGCGCCAAAAAATTTCCTTTGAAAATATTGCAGAATCAAATGGTTAACCCTTATTTTCTGCGCGCTTCGCTCATGGGTTTTTTACGACATCCCTACGTTCATTGTGGCATGAAAACTGCTACAAAAACGGTAATAGTCGGCACAGCAAACAAATAGCACTCACATCGTTCATTTTTAAAGCGATTCACTCTAAATAATTCCGACATTGACGACACATGACATCAATCACTCATGATAAGGGTAGCAATATGAAGAAACTGATCAAAGTCTTGCCATTGGCACTCATTCTGGCTGCGGGTAGCGCGATGGCGGAGATTCCTAAGAATATTAAAATTGGTACCGATCCTACCTATGCTCCCTTTGAATCCAAAAACGCCAGCGGCGAACTGGTTGGGTTTGATATCGATCTGGCGAAAGAGCTGTGCAAGCGTATTCAGACTAACTGCACGTTTGTAGAAAGTGACTTTGATGCGTTAATTCCGTCCCTGAAAGCGAAAAAAATCGATGCCATCATCTCTTCTCTTTCTATCACCGAAAAACGCCAGCAGGAAATTGCTTTCACCGAGAAGCTGTATGCGGCCAATTCACGCCTGATTGCGAAGAAAGGGACGAGCATTGAACCCACGTTGGCTTCTCTGGGCGGCAAACGTGTTGGCGTATTGCAGGCATCAACACAGGAGGCCTTTGCTAATGCTAACTGGCAGCCTAAAGGCGTTGACGTTGTCGCTTACCAAAATCAGGATCTGATTTATGCCGATCTGGCCGCAGGCCGTATTGATGCAGCCTTTCAGGATGAAGTCGCAGCAAGTGAAGGTTTCCTGAAGTTGGACGCAGGTAAAGACTATGAGTTTGCCGGCCCGGCGGTAAAAGATGACAAATTCTTCGGTGTGGGTACGGGGATGGGGCTGCGCAAAGCGGATACCGAGTTGAAAGCTGCGCTGGATAAAGCCTTTGAAGAAATGCGTAAAGACGGTACCTACGATACCTTCGCGAAAAAATACTTCGATTTTGACGTCTACGGCGGCTAATGTCGCCAAGGTGACGCTCATTTCTTTATCACATGTGTAGCGGGATCGTCGGGCATGCGGCACGGGATCGTTCCTCCCGTGTCGTGTTCCTGACTGATGACGCAGCGTGCCATTAACCGCTATTTCAACGGATATCATTGATGCTCTATGGCTATTCCCCGCTAATTCTGGATGGTGCCATCATGACGCTGGAGCTGGCAGCAAGTTCGTTACTGCTGGCGCTGGCTATTGGCCTGATTGGCGCGTCGGCGAAGCTGTCTTCCAACCGTCTGCTGGCGGGGTGCTTTTCCTGCTATACCACGCTGATTCGTGGCATTCCCGATCTGGTTCTGATGCTGCTGATTTTCTATGGACTGCAAATAGTCTTAAACGGCGTGACGGAATCGATCGGTCTGGATCAGATTGATATCGATCCTCTGACCGCCGGGATTATTACTCTGGGCTTTATTTACGGCGCGTATTTCACGGAAACCTTTCGTGGAGCCTATCTTGCCGTGCCGCGCGGGCAAATCGAAGCTGCCGTTGCGTTCGGTTTCTCTCCGATGAAGGTGTTCCGCCGTATTCTGTTTCCTTCCATGATGCGTTTCGCGTTACCGGGCATCGGCAACAACTGGCAGGTGATCTTGAAAGCGACGGCGCTGGTGTCATTGCTTGGCCTGAACGATGTGATTAAGGCGACGCAGCTGGCCGGTAAGGGCACACACGAACCGTTTTATTTTGCGCTGGTTGCTGGGGCGATGTACCTGATTTTTACCACCGTTTCTAACGGCGTGTTGTGGTGGCTGGAAAGGCACTATTCGCAGGGAGTCAAAAAAGTAAACTATGAGTGAGATCCTGCAACAATATTGGCAGCCGCTATTGTGGAGCGATGGTTACCGTCTGACCGGGCTGGCGATGACGCTCTGGCTGCTCATTTCCTCGGTGGTTATCGGTGGGCTGATGGCGCTGCCGCTGGCGATTGCTCGCGTGTCGCCGCGACGCCGGTTCAGCTTTCCGGTTTGGCTATTCACCTATGTGTTCCGTGGTACGCCGCTCTACGTACAGCTTCTGGTGTTCTATTCTGGCGTGTATAGCCTGGAGATTGTGCGCGGCACCGACATGCTGAATGCCTTTTTTCGCAGCGGGCTAAACTGCGCCATTTTGGCGCTGGCGCTGAATACCTGTGCGTACACGACAGAGATTTTCGCGGGGGCAATCCGCTCAGTACCTCATGGGGAAATTGAAGCGGCCAGAGCATATGGCTTCTCCCGCTTTAAGCAGTACCGTTGCATTATTTTGCCGAGTGCACTGCGTATTGCGCTACCGGCCTACAGCAATGAAGTGATTCTGATGCTGCATTCAACGGCGTTGGCCTTTACCGTAACGGTACCGGATATTCTGAAGATTGCCCGTGATATCAACGCGGCAACCTACCAGCCGTTTTATGCATTTGGCATCGCGGCGGTTATTTATCTGGCGATTTCGTTTGTGTTAATCGGGCTGTTCAGAAGGGCGGAACGGCGCTGGTTACGTCATCTTTATACCCGTTCATCTCATTAAACGCAGGAAAAAGAGCATGTCGAATAACAAACTGATGGTGACGGAACTGCGTAAACGCTATGGCCAGCATGAGGTACTGAAAGGGATCTCATTACAGGCGAAAGCAGGTGACGTTATTTCAATTATTGGATCGTCCGGTTCGGGGAAAAGTACCTTACTGCGCTGTATTAATTTTCTGGAAAAACCCTGTGAAGGGGCGATTTACGTCAGCGATCAGGAAATTCGCATGGTGCGTGATACTGACGGACAGCTGAAAGTTTTTGATAAAAAGCAGCTTCAGATGCTGCGGACGCGTCTGACGATGGTGTTTCAGCACTTTAACCTGTGGAGCTTCATGACGGCGTTGGAAAACGTGATGGAAGCGCCGGTTCAGGTGTTAGGGCTCAGTAAAGCGGAAGCGCGTGAGCGGGCGGTGTTTTACCTGAACAAGGTCGGGATCACGGATGCTGCTCAACAGAAATACCCATCGGATCTCTCCGGTGGCCAACAGCAGCGCGTTTCCATTGCACGAGCGCTGGCGATGGAGCCGGAAGTCTTGTTGTTTGATGAGCCTACGTCAGCGCTCGATCCCGAACTGGTCGGCGAGGTGTTGCGCATCATGCAGCAGCTTGCGGAGGAAGGGAAAACGATGGTGGTGGTGACGCATGAAATGGAGTTTGCCCGCCATGTTTCCAGCCACGTTATCTTCCTGCATCAGGGCGTAATTGAAGAAGAAGGACCGCCGGATCAACTGTTCGGGAGCCCGAAAAGTGCACGTTTGCAGCAGTTTTTGTCAGGTGCATTGAAGTAGGTTTTGGGGCTGATGGCTATCAGCCTCTAGCAGTTAACATGTACTCATGCTCTAGCATTTTCATAATTCTATGTCGGATAGTGTAAAAGTTTCGTGCGTGTTAACCACCGAGTATTCTTATACTTTATCTACACGCCCGACAAGGAGCGCTCAGTTGCCGCTGCTCCTTGACCACTGGCTTTTGGGCGAGAATTGTGCCGCTGCGCGGTGCCTTCAGCGTTCCTGACCGCTATTCGGGCCGCCAGTGACGCGTTCCCGACGTGGCACTGACTTTCGCCGCGTCCGTGCGGCTCACCCGACGGTCACGCCCACTTCAGCACAATTTTTACGCCAGAAGTGCAGAATATTTGGGCATTTTATCAAACTTCAGCTCGGTTTCTTGATGACGTCCTGCAGGGCTTCTTCCAGTTCAAGGAAGCGGAAATTAAAGCCTGCGGCTTCTAAACGCTGTGGAATGGCGCGTTGTCCGCCCAGTACCAGCGTCGAAGCTTCTCCCATCAGTAGTTTGATCGCAAAAGCGGGCGCTCGCAGAAAACCGGGACGATCCAATACGTGTGCCAGCGTGGCGGAAAATTGTTCATTATGAACCGGGTAGGGCGAAACCATATTGAAGGGGCCGCTCAGTATCGGCTGGTTCAGCAGATAAATAATGCCGTTCACCATGTCATCAATATGAATCCACGGCATATATTGCTTGCCGGAACCCATCGGCCCGCCAAGCCCGAGGCGGAAAATTGGCAACATTTTTGCCAGCGCGCCCCCTTGTGCTGAAAGAACAATGCCAGTGCGCAGCAGGCAGACGCGGGTTTTATCGCTGTCGGCGGACTGTGCCAGCGCTTCCCAGCGGGCGCACAGATGATGGGTGAATTCATCGACCGGAGATTCATCTTCCGTGACCAGCGCTTCCCCCTGATCGCCATAATATCCGACAGCGGAACCCGAGATAAAAACCGCTGGCGGCTCACTGCTGGCTTTTATCAGCGCGGCAAGTTGCTCGGTGATATTCCAGCGGCTCTTTGCCAGGCGCTGCTTTTGCTGTGGCGTCCACCGTTTGTCGGCGATAGGTTCACCCGCCAGATTGATGACGCCGTCAAAGCCGTTCAGTGAGGTGATATTACTCAACGTGGACCAGTATTCCACCTGATTGCCGAGAACGCCTCGAGCGCGCTCCGGATCGCGTGTCAGTACCGTAATGTGATGGGAAAGCTGCTGTAATTGTTGGATAAGATGGCGACCAATAAGGCCGGTTCCGCCGATTATAAGTAGTTGCATCTCCCCCCTCCCTATCTTTATGCCTTGTGATAACGCAGGGTCATGGAAACCGAATCGGCGTATCGCAGGGCAAACGGTTTATCGACTTCTACTTCAGCATAGGTGATCCATTCGTGATCGCTGGCGATGTTGAGCACATCCTGCGTTAATTTTTCCAGCAAAGCGAAGCGGTTATCTTCCACGTGGCGAATAATGCTTTTGGTGATGGTGCGGTAGTTCAGCGCATCAGCGATATTCTCGCTGTTGCGTGCCTGCTCTGCTGGGTAGTGAATCACAACGTTGATGATCACATCCTGCTTATTCGTGATTTCTTCATCTTTGATACCGATGAAGGTGCGCAGCCGCAGATTTTTTATACGAATAATGGCGTCAGAATAGTGATGTGGCATTGCTCGGCCCTCGGTTGCTTCTGTTACTGCGACTAAACCGCAGCGTCAGGGGGTATCGTTAACGACAATATGTTGATTACCATAGCAGAAGATACCCAAAGGCCGAATGAGATGATGCCAGAATTTTATTGCTCGGCGAGCTGGTAAGCCCGTTGCGTTGCCGGGCGCTCACTGATACGCGTATACCATGCCTTCACCGCTGGGTAGTCATCAAGGTCGACGCGCTGGCGAGCATAAGAAACCACCCACGGGTAGGTTGCGATATCGGCGATGCTGTAATGTTCTCCTGCTAGCCAAGAGCTGTCTTGCAGATGTTTATCCAGCACGCGGTACAGGCGCTGCGTCTCCTGTTGATAGCGTTCAATGGCGTAAGGCACTGGCTGAGGCGCATAGTGGTTAAAATGATGGTTCTGCCCCAGCATCGGTCCGAAACCAGCAACCTGCCAGAACAGCCATTGCAGCGTGGCTGTACGCTCACGTAATGAGGTGCTCAGCAGCACGCCGTGTTTTTCCGCCAGATAGAGCAGGATAGCGCCGGACTCAAACAGGCTAATCGGCGTGTCACCTTCCGCGGGTTGCGTATCGACAATCGCTGGAATTTTATTATTAGGCGAGATAGCTAGAAACTCTGGTCGGAACTGTTCGCCTTTGCTGATATTCACACGGTGGAGCTGGTAGGGGAGATTAGCTTCTTCCAGAAACAGGGTGATCTTGTGCCCGTTAGGGGTTGGTGCGTAATACAGGTCAATCATGAATCAAGTCTCCGTTTTAATTCAGAAAAACATCATGGACTGTATGGCAGGTGATCGCTTCAGAGAGCGACGCGCTGTCAGAATAGCGAATTGAGGAACGGGCTCTTACCCTACCACTTCTGCGAGTGAAAAATAAGCGATGACGCACGCCGTTGAGCGATCTTTACCGGAAGCACGTTGCCAACTTTGGTAGACTACGTCCGATAAAGGATGCGGGTGTTGTAGGTGTAGCATGGTTGATATAAACGTTGTGGAGATAACGATGAAGTTGATGTTTGCGTCCGATATACACGGTTCTCTCAGCGCGACGGATCGCGTGCTGGAGATCTTTGAGCAGAGTCATGCCGACTGGCTTATCTTGCTGGGCGATTTTCTCAATCATGGCCCGCGCAATCCGCTGCCGGAAACATATCAGCCTGCGGAAGTGGCTGCCCGATTGAACGCCTATGCATCACGCATCATTGCCGTGCGAGGGAACTGCGACAGCGAGGTGGATCAGATGCTGTTGACCTTTCCGATAACGGCACCCTGGCAACATGTGCTATTGCCGCAGAATCGCCTTTTCCTGACGCACGGTCATCTTTATCATCCAGAGAATATGCCGCCGCTACACGCGGGGGATGTATTGGTATATGGTCATACCCATATCCCGGTTGCTGAGCAACGGGGTGAATATTATTTTTTCAATCCCGGCTCAGTGAGCTTGCCGAAAGGGGGATACCCCGCAAGCTACGGTTTACTTGAACAAGGCGAGCTGCGGGTTCTGCCGTTACACGGCGGCGAACCTATTGCACAGGTCGCGATTAGGCACTAATTTAGCGTATACCCTGTTTTTGACCTTGAATAACGGCAAGGCAGCAGGGAAGATTCACAGCAAAGTTCGATCATTTAAAACAGACGCGCGTAGCAACGTGCCAATACTAAAGGGTTTCAGAGGATGGCGGAACAAAGTCAGGCAGCAGGCACAGAGTGGGTTGATATCGTCAATGAAAACAACGAGGTAATTGCTCAGTCAAGTCGTCAGCAGATGCGTGCGCAGAGTCTTCGTCATCGTGCTACTTACATTGTTGTGCATGATGGAATGGGTAAAATTCTGGTGCAGCGCCGGACGAAAATCAAAGATTTCTATCCAGGCTGGCTGGATGCGACCGCTGGCGGCGTAGTGCAAAGCGGTGAGCAAATGCTGGAATCCGCACGTCGTGAAGCGGAAGAGGAGCTTGGTATTGCGGGCGTACCGTTTGCAGAACACGGCTTGTTCTATTACGAGGGCGAGAATTGCCGGGTGTGGGGCGGGCTATTCAGCTGCGTCACCCACGGGCCGTTTGCGCTACAGGAAGAAGAGGTCGATGAGGTCAGCTGGCTGACGCCGCAAGAGATCACCGCACGCTGCGATGAGTTTACGCCAGATTCGCTGAAAGCCCTGTCGCTGTGGCTGACGCGCCATAGCGATCAGGAATATGGCAAGCCGATTTCACGTAAGCTGAACGAGGCAGTCGAAGCCGCTGCAACACCTGCTGTTAATGATAAAAACAGTCATGATGAAAATGCTCATGATGAAAATGACAGCAACGTTGTCACTTCATCAGACGCTGATTCACAGAAATAATATTGTCCCTATCTCGCCGCTGCTTTCCCCGCAGCGGCGTCTATTTTTTCCGAGTGATGAAATGCGGGTCATCACTCGGGAACATGAATGCTCTTCTTGATATCCTTCAGGTAAATCACGATGGTGAACGTCATGATTACCAGCAAAGCCCACGAACTCCATTTCCCTACGTGAACCATCGACCAGGCTCCGAGCTGTTCTGGATAGCTCCAGATACTGAAAAACGTACTGATATTTTCAGCCAGCCAGATGAAAAAGCCGATCAGAATAAAGGCCAATGACAGCGGCATTCGTCGTTCCCGATCGTAAGGCGTGAAAATGACGGTGGTGCGCGCATAGAGCCCAACTGCCAGTGCAGCAATGTACCAGCGGTAGTCGCCGATGTAGTGGTGGGTGAAGAAATTGGCATAAATGAGCAGCGCGACCAGCGTTGCCAGCCAGTAGGGCGGATGATGGCGAATTTTAAGATCGAATAGCCGCCAGGACTGAATGATATAGCTACCGACAGAGGCGTACATGAATCCGGCAAACAGCGGCACACCCAGTACCTTGGTGTAGGCGAAATCAGGGTACGACCAGGAACGAATACCCGATGAGGTTTTAAACACCTCAAGCGCGAAACCCACGAGGTGAAACAGCGTAATGGCTTTTAACTCATCCCAGGTTTCTAATTTGCTGGCAACCATCCATCCCTGAATCAGAATGGCGAATATCAGCAACAAATCATAGCGCGGGATAGAAAACCAGCCAGCTTTCGGCACGCTAAACACGGCAAGAAAGAACAGACCAACGAAGAGACAGGCGCGGGCTTCTTTGACACCAAAATAGAGAAATTCAATCAAAAAACGGGTTAAGCCTTTTGGTGATGAAGGCGTAATCCCTTTTTCCAATTGCTGCTGAAAGTGTTGATCTAATAGTCGTATTACAGTCATCCATCGACCCTGTTTATAGTTATTCTTTAGCCTGCGCGGTGTGGTTTTTGTGCGGAGAGCAATAAAAAATGCCAGCGCTGAGGCTGGCATAGAAGATAACAGAATTAATCTGAATATATCCGTCATACTTCAAGCTGATTGTGCGTTGGCTGCCTTTACTCACCCCAGTCACTTACTTGAGTAAGCTCTTGGGGATTCGCGCAGTTGCCGCCTTCAAGCAACTCGAATTATTTAGGATATAGATTAGAGCTGTGTAGCCTGAATGGCGGTCAGGGCAACGGTGTAAACGATGTCGTCTACCAGTGCGCCGCGAGACAGGTCGTTAACCGGTTTGCGCATGCCTTGCAGCATTGGCCCGATGGAGATCAGGTCGGCAGAACGCTGTACCGCTTTGTACGTGGTGTTACCGGTGTTCAGGTCAGGGAAGATGAACACGGTGGCTTTACCCGCAACTGGCGAGTTCGGCGCTTTGGACTGTGCAACGTCAGCCATGATTGCGGCGTCATACTGCAGCGGACCATCGATGACCAGATCAGGGCGTTTTTCCTGTGCCAGACGGGTCGCTTCACGCACTTTCTCAACATCGCTACCCGCACCGGAGTTACCGGTAGAGTAAGAGATCATCGCAACACGTGGGTCGATACCGAAGGCGGTAGCGGAATCAGCAGACTGGATAGCGATTTCAGCCAATTGCTCTGCCGTTGGATCCGGGTTGATGGCGCAGTCGCCGTAAACCAGAACCTGCTCAGGCAGCAGCATGAAGAACACAGAAGACACCAGCGAGCTGCCCGGTGCGGTTTTGATCAGCTGCAACGGCGGACGGATGGTGTTAGCGGTGGTGTGAACGGCACCAGAAACCAGACCGTCAACTTCACCCTGTTCCAGCATCAGCGTACCCAGCACCACGTTGTCTTCGAGCTGTTCACGCGCAACCACTTCGGTCATGCCCTTGCTCTTACGCAGCTCAACCAGGCGCGCAACATAGCGCTCACGCACGACAATCGGATCGACGATTTCGATGCCTTTACCCAGTTCTACGCCCTGAGCGGCAGCAACACGTTGAATCTCTTCCGGGTTACCGATCAGCACACAGTGAGCAATACCGCGTTCAGCACAGATAGATGCTGCTTTAACGGTACGTGGTTCATCACCTTCTGGCAGAACGATGCGTTTGCCTGCTTTACGCGCCAGCTCGGTAAGCTGATAGCGGAATGCTGGTGGAGACAGACGACGTGAACGCTCAGACTCTGCGCTCAGGGAATCGATCCACTGGGTATCGATGTGGCGTGCAACGTATTCCTGCACTTTCTCAACACGTTGACGGTCATCAGCCGGTACTTCAAGGTTGAAGCTTTGCAGGCTGAGTGAGGTCTGCCAGGTGTTGGTGTTGACCATAAATACAGGCAGGCCAGTCTGGAAGGCGCGCTCGCACAGCTTGGCAATGCTTGGATCCATTTCGTAGCCGCCAGTCAGCAGCAGGGCACCGATTTCCACGCCATTCATGGCAGCCAGACAGGCGGCAACCAGAACATCAGGACGGTCAGCGGAGGTCACCAACAGTGAACCCGGACGGAAATGCTCCAGCATGTGAGGAATGCTGCGTGCGCAGAAGGTCACAGACTTAACGCGACGTGTCTGAATGTCACCCTCGTTGACGATACGCGCATTCAGGTGCTTCGCCATATCGATGGCGCGCGTTGCGATCAGGTCAAAGCTCCATGGGATGCAGCCCAATACCGGCAGCGGGCTGTTAGCAAACAGCTGCTTCGGATCGATGTTAGCAACGCTGGCTTTCGTGGAGTCATCAAAGATTTCAGACAGGTCAGGGCGAGTACGTCCCTGTTCGTCTACCGGCGCATTCAGTTTGTTGATGATCACGCCAGTGATGTTTTTGTTTTTGCTGCCGCCGAAGCTGGAACGTGCCAGTTCGATACGATCTTTCAGCTGTGCCGGGGAATCGTTACCCAGCGCCAGTACGAAGACGATTTCTGCGTTCAGCGTTTTGGCGATTTCGTAGTTCAATGCGTTAGCAAACTGGTGCTTACGGGTAGGAACCAGACCTTCAACCAGAACGACTTCAGCATCTTTAGTATTTTCGTGGTAGCGCGCGATGATTTCTTCCATCAGCACGTCTTGTTGGTTGGAGCTCAGCAGGGTTTCAACGCGGCTCATCGCCAGCGGCTCGGCGGCGCTGATGGCGGAATTAGCACGAATAATGGTGGTCGTTTGATCTGGCGTATTGTCGCCACTGCGCGGCTGGGCGATAGGTTTGAACACGCTCAGGCGAACGCCTTTCTGTTCCATGGAGCGGATGACACCCAGGCTGACGCTTGTCAGACCAACGCTGGTGCCAGTTGGGATCAACATGATTATACGGGACACGGCCGAACCTCTTTACGGTTGCTCGTTAGTCAAAAACAACACCGTCAGCCTTGGCTGACGGTGTTGGGAGTTACGTGTTTTACGCGGTCAGACGGTAAGCGTCTTCGGCGATGACCAACTCTTCATTGGTCGGGATAACCAGCGCAGCGCGGGTGCCATCTTTAGCGATGTTGCCACCTTTACCGAAGCGTGCGGCCAGGTTGCGTTCGTGGTCGACGTCAAAGCCCAGCAGGCCCAGTTTCTTCAGCGACAGTTCACGAACCATTGCAGCGTTTTCACCGATACCACCGGTGAAGATAACGGCATCCAGACGGCCTTCCATCAGTGCAGCGTAAGAACCGATGTATTTAGCCAGACGGTGGCAGTAAACGTCCATTGCACGTTTAGCATCTGCTTTCGTCTCGTAGTTATCTTCAACGTAGCGGCAGTCGCTGGTCACTTCAGTGAGACCCAGCAGGCCAGACTCTTTGGTCAGCATTTTGTTGATAGCATCAACACTCATGCCCATTGAATCATGCAGGTGGAAAATGATTGCTGGATCGATATCGCCACTACGCGTCCCCATCACCAGACCTTCCAGCGGCGTCAGACCCATAGAGGTGTCAACGCATTCGCCATTACGGATTGCAGTAACTGAACCACCGTTGCCCAGATGGCAAGTGATAACGTTTAGCTCTTCTACTGGTTTGTTCAGCACTTTAGCGGCTTCACGAGAAACAAAGTAGTGGCTGGTGCCGTGTGCGCCATAGCGACGGATGTGGTTTTCTTTATACAGTTTGTACGGCAGTGCATAAAGGTAGGATTCTTCCGGCATGGTCTGGTGGAACGCGGTGTCGAAAACAGCGACGTTCTTATCAGCCAGGTGAGGGAAAGATTTCAGTGCTTCGTCGATGCCGATCAGATGTGCTGGGTTGTGCAGAGGTGCAAAAGGTACGGAATCTTTGATACCCTGAAGAACATCATCAGTGATGATCGCGGATTGGGTGAACTTCTCACCGCCGTGAACGATACGGTGACCAATAGCAACCAGTTGAGCTGACAGCTCTGGTTTCTGAGACAGAATGGTATTGACGATGAAGTTCAGCGCTTCGCTGTGAGCTGCACCGGCACCCAGTTCGGCGTCGTGTTTACCGCCGTCCATTTTCCATTTGATGCGGGCTTCAGGCAGGTTGAAACATTCGGCTAAACCAGACAGGTACTCTTCTCCGTTAATCGCATCGATGATCGCGAATTTCAGGGATGAACTACCGCAGTTAAGAACCAGTACTAACTTACTCGACATGGAAGTACCTACTTGTTATACATGGTTAAAAAAATGTCATACAGGGCATAGCGTATCGCATGCCGCCGCTGGCATTTATGATTAACATCATACCTTGGTGTGATACACCAGACACAATGGTGAAATAGGGTCGATACTATGACGTAGGTTATATCGGATAATCGATACAACTAATCTCTACAACAACGTGACATCGACCTGATGTAAACCGCAGCTTTTAAAGCGATGGATAACCGCGTTATGGCCGTTGGCTGCGCTTATGTCGCGAAGGGAATTATACTCCTTGCGTGTAGTCATACTACTTTAGGTATACAGCGGCCAAAAGGCCGATCTAGGATACCGATAGCGTAGGCTAAACACAAAATATATTTTAACCTTATCAACTTGAGTTGTTGATTTGTGCAAAAGTTTTATTTTTTATCTGTAAAGTTGAGGTGTGGCTATGGCGACGAAACCAGACAGTAGAATCAGTTGGCTACAGCTACTCCAACGTGGGCAGCATTACATGAAAACGTGGCCAGCAGAAAAGCGGCTGGCACCCGTGTTTCCTGAAAACCGCGTGGCGCAAGCGACGCGGTTCGGTATCCGCATCATGCCACCGCTGGCGGTGTTTACTTTAACGTGGCAGATTGCGCTCGGTGGTCAGCTTGGCCCGGCCATCGCCACCGCACTGTTTGCTTGTAGCCTGCCGTTGCAGGGGCTCTGGTGGCTTGGCCGCCGTTCTGTGACGCCTTTACCGCCGACGCTGGCACAGTGGTTCCATGAGATTCGCCATAAGCTATTAGAGTCAGGACAGGCATTAGCCCCCCTGGAAGAAGCGCCAACTTACCAAACGTTGGCGGATGTGCTGAAGCGCGCGTTTAATCAGCTTGATAAAACCTTCCTGGATGATTTGTGATCGGCGTCAGGCTGTGTGCGGGTTGATGGCTATTTTGTTCTTTCCCCTGTTTCAAATCAAAGAAGCGGTGGCTACCGCTACCGTGACACGATTCAGTATGCGATTCTGAGGCCATTACCTATTTAGCGATATTGGCTTACCCCAAAAAGGGTTCAGGAGAGCAACATGGAAATGACAAATGCCCAGAGATTGATCCTTTCAAATCAATATAAAATGATGACGATGCTCGATCCCGACAACGCCGAGCGCTATCGCCGGTTACAAACGATTATCGAGCGGGGTTATGGTTTGCAGATGCGCGAACTGGACCGTGAGTTTGGTGAGCTGACCGAAGAGGTTTGCCGCACCATTATTAACATCATGGAAATGCATCATGCCTTGCAGGTGTCGTGGACCAATCTGAAAGATAAGCAGGATTTGGATGAACGCCGCCTGACCTTCCTGGGCTTTGATGCCGCAACGGAAGCGCGCTACCTCGGCTTTGTTCGCTTTATGGTACATGTCGAAGGTCGCTACCCCCATTTTGATGCGGGCACGCATGGGTTTAACGCTCAGACAAAAATGTGGGACAAATACAACAGAATGCTGGCTGTCTGGCAATCCTGCCCACGCCAGTATCACTTGAGTGCGGTTGAGATCGCACAGATCATCAACGCCTGATTAATGAAAAAGGGGCTTTCTGTGGAGTGTAAAGGTTTTCTGTTCGACCTCGATGGTACGCTGGTTGATTCACTGCCTGCTGTAGAACGTGCGTGGATTAACTGGGCAAAGGATCACGATATTGAACCACAGGAAGTGCTGGATTTTATTCATGGCAAGCAGGCAATCACATCCCTGCGTCACTTTCTTCAAGGGCAAAGCGAAGAAACGATTCAACAAGAGTTTGATGCGCTGGAGAAAACTGAAGCGTCTGATACGCAGGGTATTATTGCCATGCCAGGGGCGAAGGCGCTGTTGGAACGTTTGGATGCACTGGATATCCCCTGGGCGATTGTGACATCCGGTACGGTGCCGATTGCCAGCGCACGTCATCACCGTGGAGAGCTGCCTGCTCCTCGTGCCTTTATTACCGCGGAGCAGGTTGCCAAAGGCAAACCTGCTCCTGATGCTTATCTCCTTGGTGCACAGCAGCTAGGGTTAAAGCCCGAAGAGTGTGTCGTCGTGGAAGATGCGCCCGCAGGCGTACTATCGGGTCTGGCGGCTGGCTGCAAGGTGATTGCGGTGAAGGCTCCTGCGGATACGCCAAAGCTGGATCAGGTCGATCTGATTCTTGATTCGTTGGAGCAGATAGAAATAGAACAATTACCAAACGGCGCGAAGGTGCTTCTGCGCCAGTAGGCCGTCTGTAACATAATGACAAAACTGTGACTAAATATGATCAAACCTCGCATCCGCGAGGTTTTTTTATGGCATGCTGAACCTCCACCTCTCAATATGCATTTTTCCGTCAGGGGAACCGTTTTGAATAGCGAACTTCTCTGGGTTTTATCCCTGTTGCTGATCGCCATTGTGTTGTTTACCACCAATAAATTACGCATGGACGTCGTAGCGCTGTTGGTCATTATCGCGTTTGTACTGAGCGGCACGCTGACGCTCTCTGAAGCGTTGGTGGGGTTCAGCGATCCTAACGTGATATTGATTGCTGCCCTGTTTGTGATTGGTGAGGGGTTGGTTCGTACAGGCGTTGCTTATCAGGTCGGTGATTGGCTGGTTCGTGTCGCGGGCAGTAGTGAGATGAAGATGTTGATCTTACTGATGGTCACTGTTGCGCTGCTGGGAGCTTTCATGAGCTCCACTGGCGTTGTCGCGATTTTTATTCCTGTGGTGCTGAGTGTCTCTGCACGGATGAAAATTTCCCCCGGAAGACTGATGATGCCGCTGAGTTTTGCCGGGTTGATTAGCGGCATGATGACGCTGGTAGCAACGCCGCCGAATATGGTGGTGAGCAGCGAGCTGATGCGCGAAGGTGTCGCGGGTTTTGGGTTTTTTAGCGTGACGCCGATAGGGATGGTGGTCTTGCTGCTGGGCGTGGCGTATATGATGGTCGCGCGTTACTGGCTTGGCGATGCCGAGACGGCAACTGCAAAAGAGATGTGGAAGAGAAGAACGTTTCGCGATCTGATTCGTGATTACCGGCTGACGGGTAGGGCGCGTCGGTTGGCGATTCGCCCAGGATCGCCTTTTATCGGTCACCGTCTTGATGATTTACGCCTGCGTCAGCGTTTTGGGGCGAACGTGGTCGGGATTGAGCGCTGGCGTAAGTTTCGCCGTGTGATGATCAGCGTAGCGGGCAATACCGAACTTCGCCTGAATGATGTTCTACTGATCGACATGTCGGCCTCTGAGGTGGATCTACGCGAATTTTGCACCGCACAGCGGCTTGAACCGATGGTGCTGCGCGGTGAGTATTTCTCCGAGCAGGCGCGTGATGTGGGAATGGCGGAAGTCTCGTTGATTCCCGATTCTGAGCTGCTGGGGAAAACGCTGTATGACGTCGGATTTCGTAGCCGCTATGGCCTGAGTGTCGTGGGGATTCGCCGATCAGGCGAAGCGATGGAAGGTATCCTCGCCGATGAACCGCTCCAGCTCGGTGATATTCTGCTGGTGATGGGTGACTGGCGCATGATTCGACAGCTACACACGCAGAAAAACGACTTTCTTTTGCTTAATCTCCCTGCCGAAGTGGATGACGTTGCGCCCGCGGTAAGTCAGGCACCTCACGCGCTGTTTTGTCTGGCGCTGATGGTAGCGATGATGCTGACAGATGAAATACCGAATGCGGTTGCTGCGCTGATCGCCTGTTTGCTGATGGGTAAATTCCGCTGTATCGACATGGAAAGTGCTTATCGAGCTATTCACTGGCCGAGTATTATTCTTATCGTCGGGATGATGCCGTTTGCGCTAGCGTTGCAGCAAACTGGCGGTGTAGCGCTAATCGTTAAAGGGCTGATGGATGTTGCCGGGAACGCCGGGCCGCATGTGATGCTGGTGTGCTTGTTCGTACTGTGTGCTGTGATCGGTCTGTTTATTTCCAACACGGCGACCGCGGTGCTGATGGCGCCCATTGCGATTGCTGCCGCGAAGCAAATGGGCGTGTCGCCTTATCCTTTTGCGATGATCATCGCGATTGCAGCCTCTGCCGCCTTTATGACCCCGGTATCGTCACCGGTGAATACGTTGGTACTGGGGCCGGGCGGTTATAAATTCGGGGACTTTGTGCGCATTGGCGTCCCCTTTACCGTGCTGGTGATGTTAGTCAGCGTAGTGATGGTACCGTGGCTGTATCCGTTCTGACGGTGACTTTCCGTTATAGCGGACGCCGTTATAACGGAGAATCCTGACTGATTTCGTCAAGCGACAGGCTAAAGCTGGGCACGAATACCGTCATGAAATAGTCCATTTCCGGGCTGTGGCGCAGCTGCAATGTTTTTTCCAGTCGTGCTTTGGCAAGTGTGAATTCCGCATTGCCTGCGGATAATTCTTCCAGACATTTTAGGTAGGCGCATAGGGCGTCTGCCTGTTTAACGATAGCGCGTTCTTCTTCGCTGGTGTAGTTATCATCCAGCAGCATTCGATAATCCTGCTGGAGTTCTTCCGGCAACATCTCAACCAGTTTCTGCTGTGCAATCTTCTCTATTTTCTTGTACTCATGTGCGATCTGCGCATTGTAGTACTTGATCGGCGTCGGCATGTCACCGGTCAGCACCTCGCTGGCATCATGGTACATCGCCAGCAGCGCGATGCGTTCTGCGTTCAGGTTACCGTCGAATTTACGGTTTTTGATGACTGCCAGCGCGTGGGCGACAAAGGCGACCTGAAGGCTGTGTTCGGAGACGTTTTCCGTGCGCACGTTGCGCATGAGCGGCCAACGGCTGATGAGTTTTAGACGAGATAAATGGGCGAAAAAGTGGCTCTGATTCATGGCGATCTCTCAGACAGCAGCGCGGTGAAATAGCAATATTGTGGGCATCTATTGTGGGCACATGCCGGAGATTATGCAAACGGAGGTGAGGTATTCGCCGGGCGGTGATTGCCCGGCGAGGATAGGCTCGATGGCTGCTGGGTTATTGGTGATAGTGCCCCAGGAAACGCCCTAATTTGTGGATTGCCATGTCCAGTTCATCAATACGCGGCAGCGTGACGATGCGTACGTGGTCCGGGTAAGGCCAGTTAAATGCGGTTCCCTGAACCAGCAACACTTTTTCCTGCAACAGGAGATCCAATACCAGTTTTTGGTCGTCGTGGATATTAAAGCGCTTGGCGTCAATGCGTGGGAACATATAGAGCGCGCCGCGTGGTTTTACGCACGATACGCCGGGGATCTGATTGATCAGTTCCCAGGAACGGTTGCGCTGCTCGTACAGACGTCCGCCGGGCTGAATAAATTCGCTGATGCTCTGATAGCCGCCCAGCGCGGTCTGAATCGCATGCTGCATCGGCACGTTGGCGCACAAACGCATAGAGGCCAGCATTTCCAGCCCTTCAATGTACCCTTTGGCGTGTTTTTTCGGGCCATTGAGTACCATCCAGCCTTGACGGAAACCTGCCACGCGGTAGGTCTTGGAAAGTCCGTTGAACGTGACTGTCAGCAGATCCGGCGCGAGTGCGGCAATCGAGTGATGCTGCGCATCGTCATACAGAATTTTGTCGTAAATTTCGTCGGCAAAAATGATCAGGTTGTGTTCGCGCGCAATCGCCACGATATCCAACAGCAGCTCTTTGCTGTAGACCGCACCCGTTGGGTTATTCGGGTTAATGATGACAATACCGCGAGTATTGGACGTGATCTTTTTGCGGATATCATCCAGATCGGGGAACCAATCGGAGGATTCATCGCAGAGATAGTGAACGGCGTTGCCGTTAGACAGGGAAACCGCGGCGGTCCAAAGCGGGTAGTCCGGCGCAGGAACCAGCATTTCATCGCCCGGGTTCAGCAGCGCCTGCATGGATTGCACGATGAGTTCGGAAACGCCGTTACCAATATAGACGTCTTCAACCGTAATATCGCGCATATCCCGCGCCTGATAGTGCTGAACGATGGCTTTACGGGCGGAATAGAGGCCTTTGGAATCACAGTAGCCCTGTGCGGTCGGCAGGTTACGGATGACATCGACCAGAATTTCGTCCGGTGCCTCGAAGCCGAAAGGGGCAGGGTTGCCAATGTTCAGTTTAAGGACTTTATTACCTTCTTCTTCAAGCCGCTTGGCTTCCTTTAAGACTGGGCCACGGATGTCATAGCATACGTTCTCCAGTTTCTTGGATTTTTCAATCGGAGACATAAATAGTACGAGCCTTCTGCAGAGAGCGCATATTCCCAGACGGAATAGCATAACCTGCTTAATGTACTCTTCCTGCAGTACCTTTTGAAGAATGATTATCGCTTTTGCTGCAAATGGTTGCGCATCTGCACTATATGGTTGTGTACTCGTTGGATGGTGCGATATGGTAGGGGGCGGACAACTGTTCATGCCGCACTTTTTTAGCGCCAGAATAGGGTGACAGGGAGATCGTGTTTATTTAAGTGTGGAGCGTATTTATTTCGCAAGTTGAAATAAAGGGAAGGTGCCGTTGTTATTGAATTAAGGATTAAGGCTGGTGAGTCATTTAATTACATGATGTCTTACCAATGGAAAGGCGATAGTGGTAACGAAATATAAGTATTTTTTTGCCCTTATCGTGCGTCTGCGATAGTGTCTTTAAATGTATCGGTCATTACCTGTACATGTAATAAAACACCAGGAATATTTTGTTAAAATTAAAATAGATAAGTGAAAAATCGTATGACCAGTGCAAATCGACCAGTACTTAATCTCGATCTTGATTTACTGAGGACGTTTGTTGCCGTTGCAGATTTAAATACATTTGCAGCAGCGGCAACCGCAGTCAATCGAACCCAATCGGCTGTCAGCCAGCAGATGCAGCGGCTGGAGCAACTCATCGGAAAGGAGCTTTTTGCCCGGCACGGGCGTAATAAATTGCTGACCGAACATGGTATCCAGTTTCTGGGTTATGCCAGAAAAATATTACAATTCAATGATGAAGCTTGTATTTCATTAATGTACAGCGATATTCAGGGTACGCTGACCATCGGGGCGTCTGACGATACGGCAGACACCATCCTTCCTTATATTTTGCATCGGGTGACATCCGTATTTCCTAAACTCTCCGTCAATGTCAGCGTAAAACGCAGCGCTGAAATGATGGAAATGTTGAATCAGGGGAAAATAGATCTGGTTATTACCACAATGAACGGTGTGGTGTTTCCTCATGTGTTATTACGCAGTTCTCCAACGTTATGGTATTGCGCGGCGGATTATCAGTTCCGATCGCAAGAACCTGTCCCTCTGGTTGTTCTGGATGAGCCGAGTCCTTTCCGGACGTTGGCGACACAACAACTGACGGCCGCTGGGATCCCCTGGAGAATTGCCTATGTGGCTTCAACACTTTCTGCTGTGCGCGCTGCGGTGAAGGCTGGCATGGGGATTACCGTGCGGTCAGTGGAAATGATGAGCCCGGAATTGCGGGTGTTGGGCGAAGAGGAAGGGTTGCCGAGATTGCCTGAAACACGTTATTTCCTCTGCCAGAATCCTAATCAGGAGAATGAGCTGGCAACGGCAATTTTCAATGTGATTGAATCAGGGAAGCCCTCTCACATTACGCCTGTCAGCATGTTAGCAAACAGCACGAATGAAACATTGTCTTCCGACCCGTCGCTGAAGGATGCGATCTAATCGTAATGGGTAGTTAACTATCATTCGGGGAGGGTAGGGACGCACCCCGAATGATGATGATTTATGACTAAGGTGTTAAACCCACATCGGCAGCGCCTTCCTGGCCTGATTTCCTCTTGCCGATCCCACTTTGCGTTTTCCATTTCACATCAATAGGCTAGGCGTGGCGAGATTAATGATCTCCCTTTGTTTTATAAAACGCCGGTTCTATTTTTTTAAAATAATGTTATGGAAAATGGCATCAAATCTTATCCAGCATCATCTTGATTTTTTTACTAACTAAATTGGTAAAAATGTGTGCTGGATCAAAAAATACCCCTAATAACCACATGGGGGAACAGGCATTTTCTGTGAAAATGGTATAGTGACGCGGTGAACTTGCTTCCTGTGCTGCTGCAACTTGGTTAACTAATAAAAGTACTGACTCGATTTAGCTGCGGGTGAGAACACAAAATGTTAACAAAACAGCGTGCATGTAAAGTAATGTACTGTTATTTTTAGTAAGGTTGAAAAAAAGGTTACAAATTTAGGGGCTCAACCATACCAAGCAAGGCTTACCTGATACGTTTCCATGCTTTTTTGTGGTTATTAATCCTTCCTTTTAATCGATGTGGCGCATTAACTGCCGATAATAGAGCAGGGATGTTACCCGCCACTTTTGATGAGTAAGCAAAGAGAATGTCAACAACTACTGAAATCCTCGCCCATCATTGGGCATTTGGGCTATTCCTTATCATTGCCGTAGGCCTTTGCGTCTTCATGCTGACCGGTGGATTCTTGCTGGGAGGGAGAGCAAAAGGCAGGGCCAAAAACGTACCTTATGAATCCGGTATCGACTCCGTAGGTTCAGCGCGGTTACGCCTGTCTGCTAAATTTTATCTTGTCGCTATGTTCTTCGTAATCTTCGACGTTGAAGCCCTCTATCTCTACGCTTGGGCTGTGTCTATCAAAGAAAGCGGCTGGATTGGCTTCATTGAAGCAACTATTTTCATTTTGGTGCTGTTGGCTGGTTTGATTTATCTGGTACGCGTTGGGGCACTTGACTGGACCCCGGTACGTTCCAAGAGACAAGTCGTTAAATCAGACATCATCAACACTACCAACAATCATCCGCAGTAACAGCGAGGCATTTTAAGATGGACTATACGCTCACCCGCATAGAGCCGGACGGTGAGAATGACCGTTATCCCCTGCAACGTCAGGAGATCGTTTCCGACCCTCTGGAGCAACATGTTCACCGCAGTGTCTATATGGGCAAACTGGAACATGCATTACACGATACGGTGAACTGGGGGCGTCAGAACTCCCTGTGGCCGTACAACTTCGGCCTGTCTTGTTGCTACGTAGAAATGGTGACGTCATTTACCGCCGTTCATGACGTGGCGCGTTTTGGTGCTGAGGTTCTGCGTGCGTCGCCACGTCAGGCCGACTTCATGGTAGTAGCGGGAACCTGTTTTACCAAAATGGCCCCCGTTATTCAGCGTCTGTACGAGCAAATGCTGGAACCTAAATGGGTTATCTCCATGGGTGCATGTGCTAACTCCGGCGGTATGTACGATATCTATTCCGTTGTTCAGGGTGTAGATAAATTCCTGCCTGTTGATGTGTACATTCCGGGCTGCCCGCCGCGTCCTGAAGCCTACATGCAAGCGCTGTTGCTGCTGAAAGAATCCATCGGTAAAGAACGCCGCCCTCTGTCATGGGTGGTGGGTGAACAGGGCGTTTACCGCGCCAACATGCAATCTGAGCGTGAGCGCAAACGCGGCGAACGAATCGCTGTGACTAACCTGCGTTCGCCTGATGAGATTTGACCTGTAGATGATAAACCCGGTGACCGTGTAATACCTCGATAATAGTGTGCGGTCATTATCAGCTACAGAAATAGCACATTTAATGTGGTGACATATTTATGACAGATTTAACGACACACGATCTCGCTCAGCCAGGCTGGCAAACCCGCGATCACCTTAACGATCCGGTCGTTGGCGAACTGTGTAACCGTTTTGGACCAGATGCATTTACTGTACAGGCAACCCGCACAGGTATCCCTGTTGTGTGGGTCAAGCGTGAGCAATTACTGGATGTTGTCGCATTCCTGAAAAAACAGCCGAAGCCTTATGTGATGCTGTTTGACCTGCACGGTATGGATGAGCGCCTGCGCACCCATCGTGAAGGTTTACCTGCTGCCGACTACTCCGTCTTTTATCACATTATTTCCATCGAGCGTAACCGCGACATCATGCTGAAAGTCGCGTTAGCCGAGAGCGATCTGCATGTACCGACCGTGACCAAACTGTTCCCGAACGCCAACTGGTATGAGCGTGAAACGTGGGAAATGTTTGGTATTACGTTCAATGGTCACCCGCACCTGACGCGCATCATGATGCCGCAGACGTGGGAAGGGCATCCGTTGCGTAAAGATTATCCGGCGCGTGCGACCGAATTCGATCCTTTCGAGCTGACCAAGCAGAAAGAAGATCTGGAGATGGAATCGCTGACGTTCAAACCGGAAGAGTGGGGAATGAAGCGCGGTACTGAAAATGAGGACTTCATGTTCCTCAACCTCGGTCCGAACCACCCGTCTTCACACGGTGCCTTCCGTATTATCCTGCAATTGGACGGTGAAGAAATCGTCGACTGCGTGCCAGATGTGGGTTACCACCATCGCGGTGCGGAGAAAATGGGCGAGCGCCAATCTTGGCACAGCTACATTCCTTATACCGACCGTATTGAATACCTTGGCGGCTGCGTTAACGAAATGCCGTACGTACTGGCCGTGGAAAAACTGGCAGGTATTGAGGTGCCGGATCGCGTCAAGACGATTCGCGTAATGCTGTCTGAGCTGTTCCGTATAAATAGCCATCTGCTGTATATCAGTACTTATATTCAGGACGTCGGTGCGATGACACCGGTGTTCTTTGCGTTTACTGACCGCCAGAAAATTTACGATTTAGTTGAAGCAATTACCGGCTTCCGTATGCACCCGGCGTGGTTCCGTATTGGCGGTGTGGCGCACGATCTGCCACGCGGCTGGGAACGTCTGCTGCGTGAATTCCTTGACTGGATGCCGAGCCGTCTGGATACCTACGTCAAGGCTGCGCTGCAGAACACCATTCTGAAAGGCCGTACTCAGGGCGTCGCCGCCTACAATGCGAAAGAAGCGTTGGATTGGGGTGTAACAGGTGCGGGTCTGCGTGCCACTGGTATTGGTTTTGACGTGCGTAAATGGCGTCCGTATTCCGGTTATGAAAACTTTGACTTTGAAGTGCCAGTAGGCGACGGCATCAGCGATTGCTACAGCCGCGTTATGCTGAAAGTCGAAGAACTGCGTCAGAGCTTACGTATTCTGGATCAGTGCCTCAAGAACATGCCGGAAGGCCCGTTCAAAGCGGATCACCCGCTGACGACGCCGCCGCCAAAAGAGCGCACGTTGCAGCATATCGATACGCTGATCAACCACTTCCTTCAGGTTTCTTGGGGACCGGTGATGCCTGCCAATGAATCATTCCAGATGGTTGAGGCAACGAAAGGTATCAACAGCTATTACCTGACCAGCGACGGCGGCACGATGAGCTACCGTACCCGTATTCGCACGCCGAGCTATGCGCACCTGCAACAGATTCCTTCTGTCATTCGTGGGTGTCTGGTATCCGACCTGATCGTTTACCTCGGCAGTATTGATTTCGTAATGTCAGATGTGGACCGCTAATTATGCATGATCATAACAATCACGATCATATTGACGCTCAGGGACAACCTGCTGCCGATTCGCTGACAAAAGACAATGCTTTTGTATTGAGTGACGCCGAACGTGACGCCATTGAGCACGAAAAACATCACTACGAAGATGCACGCGCTGCGTCAATCGAAGCACTGAAAATTGTGCAGAAAGCACGCGGCTGGGTACCGGATGGGGCTATCCACGCGATTGCCGAGCTGCTGGGTATCCCTGCCAGTGACGTGGAAGGCGTGGCAACGTTCTACAGCCAGATTTTCCGTCAGCCTGTCGGGCGTCATGTTATTCGCTATTGCGACAGCGTCGTGTGCCACATCAATGGCTATCAGGGCGTTCAGGCCGCGCTTGAGCGTAAGCTCAGTATCAAACCGGGACAGACAACGTTCGATGGACGTTTCACGCTGTTGCCGACCTGCTGCCTGGGGAACTGTGACAAGGGGCCGGCAATGATGATTGACGAAGATACCCATACCCATGTGACGCCGGAAGGAATTGAATCGTTATTGGAGCAGTATCAATGAGTAAAGACATTGTTCTGACTGCTGAGCAGCATCCTCTGACCTGGCGTTTACGTGCAGACAAACAGCCGGTATGGCTGGATGAGTATCGCAGCAAAAACGGCTATGCCGCCGCGCAAAAAGCGTTAACTGGCATGGCGCAGGATGAAGTGGTCTCACTGGTTAAAGACGCTGGCCTGAAAGGGCGTGGCGGCGCGGGCTTTTCGACGGGCTTGAAGTGGAGCCTGATGCCGAAAGACGAAAGCATGAATATCCGCTACCTGCTGTGTAACGCGGATGAGATGGAGCCCGGTACTTATAAAGACCGCCTGCTGATGGAGCAAGAGCCTCATCTGCTGGTTGAAGGTATGCTGATCAGCGCCTTTGCGCTGAAAGCCTACCGTGGCTACATCTTCCTGCGCGGTGAATACATCGAAGCTGCCGTTCACCTGCGTCGCGCAATCGAAGAAGCGAAAGCGGCTGGCCTGCTGGGCAAAAATATTCTGGGCAGCGGGTTTGATTTCGAGCTGTTCGTGCATACGGGCGCTGGGCGTTATATCTGCGGTGAAGAAACTGCACTGATTAACTCACTGGAAGGCCGTCGTGCTAACCCTCGCTCTAAGCCGCCGTTCCCGGCGTCTGCGGGTGTGTGGGGCAAACCGACCTGCGTTAACAACGTGGAAACGCTGTGTAACGTACCGGCGATTATCGAGCACGGTGCGGCGTGGTATCAGGGGCTGTCTGCGGGTAAAAGTAAAGATGCAGGCACGAAACTGATGGGCTTCTCCGGCCGCGTCAAGAATCCGGGTCTGTGGGAACTGCCGTTCGGTACGACTGCGCGTGAAATTCTGGAAGACTACGCGGGCGGTATGCGCGATGGTCTGAAGCTGAAAGCCTGGCAACCGGGTGGTGCTGGTACGGATTTCCTGACGGAAAGCCATCTCGATCTGCCGATGGATTTTGAGCACATTGCGAAAGCGGGTAGCCGTATGGGGACCGCGCTGGCGATGGCCGTCGATCACGAAATCAATATGGTTTCGCTGACGCGCAATCTCGAGGAATTCTTCTCCCGTGAATCCTGTGGCTGGTGTACGCCGTGCCGCGATGGTCTGCCGTGGAGCGTGAAGATTCTGCGTGCGTTGGAGAAGGGGGAAGGCCAACCTGGCGATATCGAAACGCTGGAGCAACTTTGCCGTTTCCTCGGACCGGGTAACACCTTCTGTGCGCATGCGCCGGGTGCGGTCGAGCCGCTGCAAAGCGCCATCAAGTATTTCCGGGAAGAATTCGAAGCGGGTATCTCTAAACAGTATTTAGGCAATGTCAAAGCGATTGGCGGTATTCAGCCTAACCTGTTGAAAGAGCGCTGGTAAGCTATCGCTCAACACGTGCGAGATGCAGTGAATGTATCCGCAGGGTGGCGCAAATAAGCCACCCTCATAAACCCAATAGATTTCAAGGCGCAGGTAGCCAACGCATTTGCGATTTGAAAGTGAGGGTATACAGAATTTTTGATTAGCGCTCGTGGTAACACGGGCCATTATGGAAGCATGCTGACTATGGCTACTATTCATGTAGACGGCAAAGAGTATGAAGTAAACGGAGCAGACAACCTTCTAGAAGCTTGCCTGACTCTGGGACTTGATATTCCTTACTTTTGCTGGCACCCCGCGCTCGGGAGCGTCGGATCCTGCCGCCTCTGTGCGGTAAAACAGTACCAAAACGCGGAAGACACCCGCGGTCGTCTGGTGATGTCTTGTATGACACCGGCAACCGAAGGAACGTTCATCGCGATTGAAGATGAAGAAGCGAAGCTATTCCGTAAGACGATAGTTGAGTTTCTGATGACCAACCACCCGCATGATTGTCCGGTGTGTGAGGAAGGCGGTAACTGTCATTTGCAGGATATGACGGTGATGACGGGGCAGAACTTCCGTCGCTATCGCTTCACCAAACGTACCCACCGCAATCAGGATCTCGGGCCGTTCATTTCTCATGAGATGAACCGCTGTATCGCGTGCTATCGCTGCGTGCGTTACTACAAAGACTACGCGGATGGCAAAGATCTCGGCGTTTACGGCGCACACGACAACGTCTACTTCGGCCGCCCGGAAGATGGCACGCTGGAAAGCGAGTTCTCCGGTAACCTGGTTGAAGTGTGTCCTACCGGTGTCTTCACCGATAAAACGCACTCCGAGCGCTATAACCGTAAATGGGATATGCAGTTTGCACCGAGCGTCTGCCAACAGTGCAGTATCGGCTGTAATACCAGCCCCGGTGAACGCTATGGCGAACTGCGTCGTATCGAAAACCGTTTCAACGGTAGCGTAAACCACTATTTCCTGTGTGACCGCGGCCGTTTTGGTTACGGCTATGTCAACCAGAAAGACCGTCCGAACCAGCCACTGCAACGTCGTGGTGATGACTGGATCGCGCTGAATGCCGATCAGGCATTGCAAGGTGCGGCGGATGTGCTGCGTCAGGCGAAGAAAACGATCGGTATCGGTTCACCGCGCGCCAGCATTGAGAGCAACTTCGCGTTGCGTGAGCTGGTGGGTGCAGAAAACTTCTATACGGGTATTGCACAGGAAGAACAAAATCGTCTGCAATTGATCCTGAAAGTGCTGCGTGAAAGCGGTGTGAGAACACCGGCGCTGCGTGAGATCGAAGGCTACGATGCAGTTCTGATTCTGGGTGAAGATTTGACGCAGACGGGTGCGCGTATCGCACTGGCTGTTCGTCAGGCCGTTAAAGGTAAAGCTCGCGAAATGGCAGCCGCACAGAAAGTGGCTGACTGGCAGATTGCGGCAATCATGAACATCGGTCAGCATGCCAAGCATCCGCTGTTTGTCACCAACGTCGACAACACCCGTCTGGACGACATCGCCGCATGGAACTACCGTGCGCCGGTTGCCGATCAGGCTCGTCTTGGTTTTGCCATTGCACACGGTCTGGATAGCAGCGCACCAGCAGTTACCGATCTGGCTGCCGGCCTAGACCAGAAAGTCGATATCATCGTACAGGCGCTGGCCGGTGCGAAAAAACCACTCATCATCTCCGGTACCAATTCAGGTAGCGAGGAAGTGATCTCTGCGGCAGCAAACGTTGCCAAGGCGCTGAAAAATCGCGGTTCTGACGTCGGCATCACCTTTGTTGCTCCTGCTGCTAACAGCATCGGGTTGTCAATCATGGGCGGCGGTTCGCTGGATGACGCGCTGGCGCAGTTGGAAAACGGCGACGCTGATAGCGTAGTGGTTCTGGAAAACGATCTCTACCGTCATGCACCCATCGCTCGCGTTGACGCGGCGCTGGAAAAAGCGGAAAACCTGATTGTGGTTGACCATCAGCGTACTCGCATCATGGATAAGGCCAGCATCATTCTGTCTGCCGCCAGCTTTGCTGAAAGCGACGGTACGTTGGTGAATCAGGAAGGCCGCGCTCAGCGTTTCTTCCAGGTTTATGACCCAACGTACTACAACGACAAAATTGTGATGCTGGAAAGCTGGCGCTGGCTGCACTCGCTGTATATCACCTATAACAGCCGTCAGGTTGACTGGACGCAACTGGATAACGTGATTGATGCGTGTGTTGCTGAATTGCCGCAGCTGGCTGCAATTAAAGATGCCGCGCCTGACGCCTCGTTCCGTATTCGTGGCCAGAAACTGTCGCGTTCACCGATTCGCTCCAGTGGCCGTACTGCGATGCGTGCCAATATTAGCGTGCATGAACCACGTCAGCCGGTTGATAAAGACACCATGTTTGCCTTCTCAATGGAAGGGAACAACAGCCCGACAGCTAATCGTCAGCAAATTCCGTTTGCCTGGGCACCAGGCTGGAACTCACCGCAAGCCTGGAACAAATTCCAGGACGAAGTGGGCGGACATTTGCGTCATGGCGATCCGGGTGTGCGTATGATCGAAGCCGGAGAAGGTTCGCTGGCGTATTTCGATAACATTCCTGCGGCTTTCGTCCCACAAGCGGGTCAATGGCGCGTTGCGCCGTATTATCACCTGTTTGGTAGTGATGAAATGTCACAGCGTTCTGACGTGATTCAGCAGCGTATGCCAGAGCCTTACGTGATGGTGAACCCGGCTGATGCGGCAACGCTGGGCGTGAACGCCGGTGCGTTGCTGGAGTTGACCTGTGCAGGACAAACGTTACGTCTGCCACTGCGCTTAAGTGCGGCATTGAGTCAGGGACAGGTTGGTTTACCGCTGGGCTTACCGGGTATTGCACCGGTGCTGGCGGGTGCAACCGTTGAAAATCTGCGGGAGGCCGCACAATGAGTTGGTTAACGCCGGAATTAATCGAGATTCTGATCTCCGTCGGAAAAGCGATCGTGATTCTGCTGGTTGTGGTGACCTGTGGCGCATTCATGAGTATGGGTGAACGTCGACTACTCGGCCTCTTCCAGGGACGTTATGGACCGAACCGGGTAGGTTGGGGCGGTTCATTGCAGCTTGTCGCTGACATGATCAAAATGTTCTTCAAAGAAGACTGGGTGCCGAATTTCACCGATAAGGTGATCTTCACGCTGGCACCGATGATCGCGTTTACGTCAATGCTGATTGCCTTTGCGATTGTGCCGATCACGCCAACTTGGGGTGTCGCCGATCTGAACATCGGTATCCTGTTCTTCCTGATGATGGCAGGTTTGGCCGTTTACGCCGTGCTGTTTGCTGGCTGGGCAAGTAACAACAAATACTCGCTGCTGGGTGCGGTACGTGCTTCTGCTCAGACCGTAAGCTACGAAGTGTTCATCGGCCTGTCGTTGATGGGGGTTGTCGCGCAAGCGGGCTCGTTCAACATGCGTGACATCGTCGATTCTCAGGAACACCTGTGGAACGTGATCCCGCAGTTCTTCGGCTTTATTACGTTTGCCATCGCAGGCGTGGCGGTGTGTCACCGCCACCCGTTTGACCAGCCTGAAGCTGAACAGGAACTGGCAGATGGTTACCACATTGAATACTCCGGTATGAAATTCGGTCTGTTCTTTGTCGGGGAATATATCGGGATCGTGACTGTTTCCGCGCTGATGGTGACCTTATTCTTCGGTGGCTGGCATGGTCCAATCCTGCCTCCGTTTGTCTGGTTTGCGCTGAAAACAGGCTTTTTCATGATGATGTTCATCCTGATTCGTGCTTCGTTACCCCGTCCGCGTTATGACCAGGTGATGTCTTTCGGTTGGAAAGTCTGTCTGCCGATAACGCTTTTGAATCTGCTGGCGACAGCGGCCGTCATTTTGTACAACGCTTAAGAAGGGGTGAATAAACCATGACATTGAAAGAGTTAGTGGTTGGTTTCGGCACCCAGATACGCAGTATCTGTATGGTGGGATCGAATGCTTTTAAGAAGCGCGAAACCAGAATGTATCCAGAAGAGCCTGTGAATCCACCGCCGCGCTACCGTGGTCGTATCGTGCTGACGCGCGATCCTGATGGTGAAGAGCGTTGCGTTGCCTGCAACCTGTGTGCGGTGGCCTGTCCGGTCGGCTGTATCTCATTGCAGAAAGCGGAAACCAAAGATGGTCGCTGGTATCCGGAGTTCTTCCGCGTCAACTTCTCGCGCTGCATTTTCTGTGGCTTCTGCGAAGAAGCGTGCCCTACAACCGCTATCCAGCTGACGCCGGATTTCGAGATGGGCGACTACAAACGTCAGGATCTGGTGTACGAGAAAGAAGATTTGCTGATATCGGGGCCGGGTAAATATCCGGAATACAATTTCTACCGGATGGCTGGTATGGCAATCGATGGGAAAGACAAAGGCGAAGCTGAAAACGAAGCCAAACCCATTGATGTCAAAGGCCTGTTGCCCTAAGGAGCTAGCATGGAATTCGCTTTTTATACCACAGGCTTGATTGCGATACTGGCGACATTGCGCGTCATTACGCATACCAATCCTGTGCATGCATTGTTGTATATGGTCACCTCGCTTATGGCGATTGCGGGCGTATTTTTCTCGCTGGGGGCTAATTTTGCCGGCGCGCTGAGCATCATCGTGTATGCAGGTGCCATCATGGTGCTGTTTGTGTTCGTGGTCATGATGCTCAACCTCGGTAATTCCGTAGAAGAACAAGAGCGGAATTGGCTGAAGCCTAGCGTCTGGATCGGTCCGAGCATTCTTTCACTGGCGTTACTGGTGATTGTCGTCAATGCCATCCTTAGCCTGAAAGAGCAGGGCATAACGGGTACGCCAGTTGAGGCGAAAGCCGTGGGTATCAGCCTGTTTGGTCCTTATGTTCTGGCCGTTGAATTGGCATCAATGCTGCTGCTGGCGGGATTGGTTGTCGCTTTCCATATTGGTCGTGAAGATAAACGTGGTGACGTTGTCAGTAAAGAAGGCGCGAACCAGGACGTTGAGAAGAAAATAACGGGGGAACGCGCATGATTCCGTTACAACATGGGTTAATTTTAGCCGCTATCCTGTTTGTGCTGGGGCTGACTGGTCTGTTGATTCGCCGTAACCTGCTGTTTATGTTGATCAGTCTCGAAATTATGATCAATGCTGCCGCGCTGGCTTTTGTTGTCGCAGGCAGTTACTGGCAGCAGCCGGATGGTCAGGTGATGTACATTCTGGCGATTACGCTGGCAGCGGCTGAGGCCAGTATTGGTCTGGCACTGTTGCTACAAATGTATCGTCGTCGTCAGACCCTGAATATTGATACAGTCAGTGAGATGCGCGGATGAACTTACTCTATTTAACAATACTCTTCCCGCTGCTCGGCTTTCTGTTGCTGGCATTTTCTCGCGGTCGCTGGTCGGAAAATACGTCCGCGACTGTCGGTGTTGGCTCGATTGGTCTGGCAGCGTTGGTTACCGCTTGGGTTGTGGTCGATTTCATGGGCCAACAGCACGGTGGCGTGACCTTCTTTAATCAGCATTTGTGGACATGGATGGCCGTTGGCAACTTCGACATCAGCGTAACGCTGACGCTCGATGGCCTTTCGGTGACGATGCTGTCCGTTGTAACGGGCGTTGGTTTCTTTATCCACCTGTTTGCCTCCTGGTACATGCGTGGGGAAGAGGGATATTCCCGCTTCTTCGCCTACACCAACCTGTTCATCGCGAGTATGGTCATTCTGGTACTGGCGGATAACCTGTTGTTGATGTACCTCGGTTGGGAAGGGGTGGGGCTGTGCAGTTACCTGCTGATCGGTTTCTACTACACCAATCCGAAGAACGGCGCGGCGGCGATGAAAGCTTTCATCGTTACGCGTGTGGGTGACGTCTTCCTCGCCTTTGCCCTGTTCATCCTTTACAAAGAACTGGGTACGCTTAACTTCCGCGAGCTGATGGTATTGGCACCGCAGAAACTGGCTGAAGGTTCACCGGAAATCACCTGGGCTACGCTGATGTTGCTGGGTGGTGCGGTTGGTAAATCGGCACAGCTGCCGCTGCAAACCTGGCTGGCGGATGCAATGGCCGGTCCAACTCCGGTCTCTGCACTGATCCACGCCGCGACGATGGTTACCGCGGGCGTTTACCTGATTGCACGTACAAACGGCCTCTTCCTGATGGCACCGGATGTTCTGCATCTGGTAGGGATTGTGGGTGCAGTAACGCTGGTGCTGGCGGGTTTTGCCGCTCTGGTTCAAACCGACATCAAGCGCGTCTTGGCTTACTCTACCATGAGTCAGATTGGTTACATGTTCCTGGCGCTGGGCGTTCAGGCATGGGATGCCGCGATTTTCCACCTGATGACGCACGCGTTCTTTAAAGCGCTGCTGTTCCTCTCGTCTGGTTCGGTGATTCTGGCCTGCCACCACGAGCAGAACATCTTCAAGATGGGCGGCTTGCGTAAAACGATTCCGCTGGTTTATGTTTGCTTCTTGGTCGGGGGCGCGGCGTTGGCTGCACTGCCGTTGGTTACCGCAGGCTTCTTCAGTAAAGACGAGATTCTGGCTGGTGCATGGGCAAATGGTCACATCAATCTGATGGTGGCTGGATTGGCTGGTGCCTTCATGACCTCGCTGTATACGTTCCGTATGATTTTCATCGTGTTCCACGGTGAAGAGAAAACCAAAGCGCATGCAGGAAAAGGTATTTCTCACCACTTACCGCTGGTTGTGTTGATGATTCTGTCCACCTTTATTGGTGCGATGATTGTTCCGCCGTTGCACGGTGTACTGCCAGCGACGACAGAGCTTGAACATGGCCAGTTGATGACGCTGGAAATTACCTCTGGCGTGGTGGCGATTGCCGGTATTCTGCTTGCTGCTGTGCTGTGGCTGGGTAAACGTCAGGCGGTGAGCAGCATCGCGAAGAGTGCTCCAGGTCGTTTCTTCTCGACCTGGTGGTTCCACGCGTGGGGCTTCGACTGGTTGTACGACCATGTCTTTGTTAAACCGTATCTGGCTATCGCGAAGCTGTTGCAGCGTGATCCGTTAAATGCATTGATGACGCTTCCGGCTACGATTACCCGTTGGGGTAACCGTGGGCTGGCGCTCAGTGCGAATGGTCAGTTGCGCTGGTACGTTGCTTCTATGGGCTTTGGTGCCGTGCTGGTGCTGGCCTTGTTACTGCTGGTCTAAGGCAGTATCCGGTAACGTATAAAAGGTAGGGCATTCCGCAGATAGGGATGCCCGCCACGGCAAGTTTTCAGATTTCTTTAATTTAGGGACACAAAACGCCATGCTACTACCTTGGCTAATTCTTCTCCCCTTTATCGGCGGTCTGCTGTGCTGGCAGTTAGAGCGTTTTGGTACGAAAGTACCGCGCTGGATAGCGTTGATTGCAATGGGGCTGACACTCGCACTGTCTCTGCAACTGTGGTTGCAAGGCGGTTACTCTCTGACGGCGCCGACAGGCGTGCCACAATGGCAATCCGAGTTTTATGTGCCATGGATCCCACGCTTCGGCATCGGCATCCATCTTGCGCTGGACGGCCTGTCGCTGCTGATGGTCGTGCTGACGGGGCTGCTGGGCGTGTTGGCAATCCTCTGTTCCTGGAATGAAATTCAGCGCTATCAGGGCTTCTTCCACCTGAACCTGCTGTGGATTCTGGGCGGCGTTATCGGTGTGTTCCTTGCCATCGACATGTTCCTGTTCTTCTTCTTCTGGGAAATGATGTTGGTACCGATGTACTTCCTGATTGCACTGTGGGGGCATAAAGGCTCCGACGGTAAAACCAGAATTACGGCGGCAACCAAGTTCTTCATTTATACCCAGTCGAGCGGCCTGATCATGTTGATCGCGATTCTGGCGCTGGTCTTTGTGCATCACAATGCCACTGGCGTTTGGACGTTCAACTATGAAGACCTGCTGAAGACGCCGATGTCATACGGTGTTGAATATCTGCTGATGCTGGGCTTCTTCATCGCGTTTGCTGTAAAAATGCCTGTCGTGCCGTTGCACGGTTGGTTGCCGGATGCACACAGTCAGGCGCCAACGGCGGGTTCTGTTGACCTGGCAGGGATCCTGTTGAAAACGGCGGCCTATGGTCTGCTGCGTTTCAGCCTGCCGCTGTTCCCGAATGCTTCCCATGCCTTTGCACCGATTGCCATGTGGCTGGGCGTGATTGGTATCTTCTACGGTGCCTGGCTGGCGTTTAAACAGACGGATATCAAGCGTCTGATTGCTTATACTTCGGTGTCCCACATGGGCTTCGTGATGATTGCCATCTATTCCGGTAATCAACTGGCTTATCAGGGCGCGGTGATCCAGATGATTGCGCACGGTTTGTCCGCTGCTGGTCTGTTCATTCTGTGTGGTCAGCTGTACGAGCGTCTGCATACCCGTGACATGCGTGAAATGGGTGGCCTGTGGTCGCGTCTGAAGTTCCTGCCTGCGCTGTCTCTGTTCTTTGCTGTGGCAACCTTGGGTATGCCGGGCACGGGTAACTTTGTCGGCGAATTCATGATTCTGTTCGGCAGCTATCAGGTTGTGCCGGTGATTACGGTGATCTCAACCTTCGGTCTGGTATTCGCGTCAGTCTACTCACTGATCATGATGCAGCGTGCTTACTACGGCGCGCCTAAATCTGATGAGCCATTGAAGAGTATGTCGCTCCGCGAATTGTCTATCGTGATGCTGTTGGTGGTATTACTGGTGTTGTTAGGGGTTTACCCGCAACCGATTCTGGATACCTCCAGTGCCGCGATGTCAAATATCCAGCAGTGGTTTATGTCGTCTGCTCCAGATTCAATTATTTCAACAACAAGGCCGTAATTCGCCATGACAATAACTCTTCAACAACTAATTGCGCTATCGCCGCTGTTGATCGTCGGATTGACGGTAGTGGTTGTGATGCTGTGCATTGCGTGGCGACGCAACCATTTTGTCAACGCAACCATGACGGTTATCGGCCTGAATATTGCGTTGCTGTCACTGTACTTTGTCGGTCAGGTTGGCCCAACGGACGTGACGCCGCTGCTGCGTGTTGATGGCTTCTCGATGTTCTATACCGGACTGGTTCTGCTTGCCAGTCTGGCAACCAGCACGTTTGCCTATCCGTGGCTGCAAGGCTACCCGGACAACCGTGATGAGTTCTACCTGCTGGTTCTGATTGCTGCGTTAGGTGGGATCCTGCTGGCGAGCGCTAACCATCTGGCTTCGCTGTTCATCGGGATTGAACTGCTTTCTCTCCCGCTGTTTGGTCTGGTCGGCTATGCCTTCCGCCTGAAACGTTCGCTGGAAGCCAGTATTAAATACATGCTGCTGTCGGCGGCGGCGTCTTCCTTCCTGCTGTTTGGTATGGCGCTGATTTATGCTGAATCAGGCGATATGAGCTTTGCCAGCCTCGGTAAGAGCCTGAGCGATAACCAAATCCATGAGCCGCTGTTGCTGGCAGGCTTGGGGATGATGATTGTCGGTCTGGGCTTCAAACTGTCTCTGGTTCCATTCCAACTGTGGACGCCTGATGTGTATCAGGGCGCGCCTGCACCTGTGTCTACGTTTCTGGCGACGGCCGGTAAAATTGCCGTTTTCGGTGCAGTCATGCGTTTGTTCCTGTATGCGCCGATGGCCGATAGTGAGTCTGTCAGAATCGTGCTGGGTGTCATCGCATTTGCATCGATCCTGTTCGGTAACGTGATGGCGGTATCGCAAACCAACATCAAACGTCTGCTCGGCTACTCTTCCATCGCGCATTTGGGCTATTTACTGGTTGCCCTGATTGCGGTTCAGAGCCATCAACTGGCGCTGGAAACCGTAGGCGTGTATCTGGTGGGTTACTTGTTCAGCAGCCTGGGCGCGTTTGGTGTGGTTAGCCTGATGTCCAGCCCGTACCGTGGCCCGGATGCTGATTCACTGTTCTCTTACCGTGGTTTGTTCTGGCATAAACCGATCCTGTCTGCGGTGATGACGGTGATGATGCTGTCTCTGGCGGGTATTCCGATGACGCTGGGCTTCTTCGGTAAATTCTACGTGCTGGCTGTCGGTGTTAACGCTGAGCTGTGGTGGTTGACTGGTGCGGTCGTGCTGGGTAGCGCCATTGGCCTGTACTACTATCTGCGCGTGATGGTCAGTTTGTTCCTGAATGCGCCGCAGGTGTTGCAGCGTGATACGCCAAACAACTGGGCTTTAACCGCTGGTGGTGTAGTCGTACTGATCTCCTCCATCGCAGTACTGTTCTTTGGTTTGTATCCGCAGCCGCTTATCTCTCTGGTGCAATTGGCGCAGCCAATGATGTAACCGCTGACGAGAGTCTGCTTGAGTAATGAAGCGCCGTTGATGAGAATCAACGGCGTTTTTTATGGAAGCAAAATACGTTTTAGGAATGATCTGGTCTGTTGAAGCCGTAGGAACGACGCAAAATTGTCTATAGTTAATGAGGCAACGATTTATAACTAATGACTTTTCATAACAGAAGGGAGCACTTTATGGCAGCGACCAAAAAACAGCCTGAAGAAATTCGTGTCGATGATGATTTAAAACTTCTGTCTGAAACGCTGGATGAGGTATTGCGCTATACGGGCGATCAGGCGGACCAGGCCTATCTTGATTTGAAGAAGGGCGCTGAAAAAGCGCTGCTGGAAGTCAAAGCCCGTATTGGCGTAACTGACAGCTATTATGCACGCGCCAAGCAGGTGGCCGACAAAGCTGACGTCTATGTGCATGACAAACCCTGGCACGGTATCGGTATCGGTGCCACCGTGGGGCTGGTGTTAGGATTACTGCTGGCTAAGCGCTAGTTCCTGCCAATCTAGTTTCTGGTAATTGAGTTTCTGAGAATAATGTAGCGGGGTTACCCGCTACATCTCTCGATATCCTCTAGTCCTGAATCTTATCCTCTTTCTCCGGCATTCCTTGTACCCAATAGATGGCTTCAAACGGACGTAGCTCCAGAATTGCGGGCTGAGTCTGGGCGTCAGGGTAATTGCTGAGTAACAGTCGCCAGCGGCGGTCATGAGTATCAATGGGAGGCTGCCAGAGCAGGGGCTGCTTACTGAGGTTTGCCAGAACCAGAAGCCGCTGTCCTTCCCAGATACGCTGATAGCACCAGACGGTAGGATGGTCTGGCAACAGATCCTGATAGTCTCCGTGCGTCAGCAGCGGAAGCGCTTTACGCATAGCGATAAGCTGTTGGTAGGTGTAGAAGACGGACTCTTTATCCGCCAGCGCCTGTTCCGCGTTAATGTGGGTGAAATTCTGGCATGGCGCTATCCACGGCGCACCATTCGTAAATCCAGCATGTTTGCTGGTATCCCATTGCATCGGCGTGCGGCCGTTATCGCGCGATTTGCTGGCGAGGATTGCTAAGGTTTGTGCCTCTGGCTGGCCGCGATCGCGCTGTTCAGCAAATTGATTCAGGCTTTCAATGTCGCGGTATTGTTCAATCTGCGTATAGCCGGGATTGGTCATACCCAGTTCCTCGCCCTGATAGATATAGGGCGTTCCCTGCATACCGTGAAGCACCATTGCTAGCATCTTGGCGGACTGCACACGGAATTCGCCCTCATCCCCAAAACGCGACACGATGCGCGGCTGATCGTGATTACACCAGAACAGCGCATTCCAGGCGTGGTTGTGCATTCCCTGCTGCCAGTGATTAAAAATCTGCTTGAGCTGGACAAAGTCAGGCTCCGCCAGCGTCCATTTTTCCCCATTGGGGTAATCGACTTTCAGATGATGGAAATTGAACGTCATGGAGAGTTCGCTGCCGTCCAGCGCGGCATAGCGGCGGCAGTGCTCCAGCGAGGTCGATGACATTTCACCGACGGTCATCAAGCCGCGGGGCTGAAAAACATCCTGACTGAATTCCTGCAAGTAATCATGAATCAGGGGACCATCGGTATAGAAACGACGCCCGTCGCCCTGAGTATCAGATGGGAAATCCTGCTGCTTGGAGACCAGATTGATAACGTCCAGCCGCAGCCCGTCCACGCCTTTATCCGCCCAAAATTCACAAACCTGTTTTAATTCATCCCGTACGCGTGGGTGTTCCCAATTCAGATCGGCCTGTTCGGTGGCAAAAAGGTGCAGATAATACTGTTTGCTTTCCGCGTGCCACTGCCAGGCTGACCCACCAAATTTTGACCGCCAGTTATTGGGTAAAGCACCGTCATTCCCATCACGCCAGATATAAAAATGACGATATGGGCTGCGGCGATCCTGCGCGTTCAGGAACCAGTGATGCTGCGTCGAGGTGTGGTTGAACACCATGTCCATGACGACACGGATACGGCGCTGGTGCGCTTCCGCGATCAACGTTTCCATATCGGCCATCGTGCCATAGGTTGGATCGATGGCGCAGTAGTCGGCGACGTCATAGCCGTTATCAACCTGAGGAGAAAGATAAACCGGCGTCAGCCAGATCGCATCGACCCCCAGCTGTTGCAGGTAATCGAGTCGGGCGGTGACGCCAGCGATGTCGCCAATGCCATTTCCGGTACTGTCCTGAAAGCTCTTCGGATAGATTTGATAAATTACGCCGTTTTGCCACCAGGGAAGCGAGGCGTTCATCGTCATGAGGTCGCTCCTTTATTACAGTGGGCCGTGCTTGCACGGCCTGAGTTGAGATAATAATTATATGTCACTGCTATGCAGGGTCGAGTGAGCCATTGCGACTTTTACGCTTATAGACCAGCGACGTCAGCACAATCGGAATGACGGTGGCAACCAGCGTGGCGATAGCGAAGATTCCCCAAAACTGTGGCTTGATGGAGAGGATGCCCGGCAATCCACCTACGCCGATGCCATTTGCCGTTACGCCGTACAGGCCGCAGATGAGCGCGGCAGCGGCGGAGCCGATCATGGCGCACAACATCGGGAAGCGATATTTCAGGTTGATACCGTACATGGCCGGTTCGGTCACGCCAAGAAAGGCGGAAATCGCGGCGGGAACAGAAATTTCACGTTCGTTGGCTTTTCTGCTCACGAGAATCACCCCGACAACGGCAGCCGCCTGAGCAATATTAGACAGCGCGATAAGCGGCCAAACTGGTGTGCCGCCCATACTTTGAATCATCTGCATATCAATCGCTAACGTCGTTTGGTGCACGCCCGTGATGACTAGCGGCGCATACAGGAAGCCAAACAGCGCTGCGCCAATCGGGGCAAAGCTGCCTGTCATCACCGCTTTAACGGCCCAGGCGACACCGTCACCAATCATTCGGCCAAACGGACCAATTAAGGTATGTGCCAGGAACACGGCCAGAATGAGCGAGGTTACGGGCACGACCACCAGATAGAGGTAATCCGGCACGATTTTTTTCAGCCGTGTCTCGATGATCGCCAGCGCCATCCCAGCCAGGACGGACGGAATGACCTGTGCCTGATAGCCTATCTTCTCAATCGTGAACCAGCCGAAATTCCACACTTCAGGCGTTTGTTGGCCGATGAGGTAGGCGTTCATTAGCTGCGGCGATACCAGCGTGATGCCCAGCACGATGCCGAGGATGGGCGTGCCGCCCATTTTGCGTACGGTTGACCAGCAGACCGCAACGGGGAGATAGAAGAAGATGGCTTCACCCAACAGCCAGAGGAAATCGTAGATGGTTTGCCAGGTTGGGTAGAGTTGTACCAGCGTTTGCCCGTCGCGCATCGGGATATCGCCAATGACGTTACGTGCACCGAGAATCAAGCCCCCGCTGATGAGCGCGGGAAGCAGCGGAAAAAAGATCTCGGCAAAGTGTGAAATACTGCGTTCAAACCAGCTCATGTTCTGGCGAGCGGCGACTTTGGCTTCTTCCTTATTCATCTCGCCTTTTCCCGTGGTGGCGAGCAGCGCCTTGTAATACTCATCCACATTGGTGCCGATCACGACCTGAAATTGTCCGGCGTTGGTAAAACATCCTTTAACAATACGTAGCTCTTCGATGTTCTTGGGATGGGCTTTGGACGAGTCGTGCAAGACGAAGCGGAGACGAGTGATGCAGTGTGTGACCGCCGCGATGTTCTCACGCCCGCCGACCAGTTCGATCAGACGGTCAATATCCTGTTGTTTCACTTTACTCATAGTCATGTCCTTTTTATCTTTTAGCGCAGACGTCGGGGACGCGAAGCAAGTACAGCTAGAGAAAAGCATAGTCTGTTAACGATGGTTTTGCCGTGAAAGGAAAATGCATTGAGCTGTTTTTAAAAGAGAATGTTCAGGCATGCGGCGTGCTGCACAAATCTGCGACGTGTGGGTAGACAAAAAGGAAAGGGGGATGAGCAGGGGGGCAGAGAGGCTGAAAAAACAAAAGCCGCCTGTAGGAGGCGGCTTTAGAGATTGTTTATATCACAATCAGAACGGGCTGATGATTGACCCAATACGTTCACAGTAACTGACATAAACATCTCCCATTCTTTTAAAGAATTTGCTGATTTTACGAAAAGTTTTCATTATCAGACTCCTCTAACGGGTTAGTTAAGTGTGATGTTCATCACGTTTTTAATGGTAGCGAAGATGAGATCGGATTTCAACATTTTTGTGATGTTAGTCACAAAAATATAACGACACGATAAATGAAACACGTCGTGGAGCGAAAGAACCTGATACGCAGCCGGAAGGTCAGCGCATCAGTTGATGGAAAGCATGTGAGGTCATATCAGGCGGGGTAGTGATAAATATTGTGATCGAACCACTGCTCGCCAATCTGCTCGGCGTCTTTCTCCGTGTGGTGAAAGCGGAAGCCAAGCCGTTGAGCGACAGCGTTGCTACGCGTGTTGGCGGTTGAGGCTCTGATGACGCAGCGCTCAACGAGGTTCGCATCGGTATAGGCGGCTATCAGTGTGCTGACAGCCTGAGAAACGATGCCTTTGCCTTCAAAGGCTTCGGCGATCCAATAGCCGATGACGCCTTCTTTATCCTGAATCGTGTTGAAGGAGACGATGCCAGCCAGCGCGTCGTCCCAGCGGATCATGTACACGGCGGCCGTTTTGTCGAAGAAGGCCTTTCTGTTGGCGCGAATGGTTTCACGCGTGTCATTGACGCTTTTGACGGAATCCGGCCAGGGTAAAGTACGCCGTAAGCGCACTTTTTCCTGCTGAATCAGGGTAAAGAGCGCATCGGCATCGCTCTCTTCTTGTATCGTTAGGCGCAGATGGGGCTGATGACGTAGCTCATACAGTTTGTCTGCAAATAACGGATCTACAACCGGCGTTTCCATAAAATCCCTCCCTTATCCCTGCAAGGTACCGTCAACGATCGTGACGCTGTGCCCGCCGATCCACGGTTCATCGTTCAGGTAAGTGACGGTAATCCGGCCATCGCAGTGCAGCATTGTACCCTGTCGCGCAAGGTAGCTGAGTGGCGCGGTGACGTTATTGATAGAATGCTGTTGGCGAAGCAGCGCCGCCAGACAGGCGTTGGCACTGCCGGTAACCGGATCTTCTTTGAGATGGCCACGTTCGATGTAGAACGCACGAACTTCATAATCGGCTGGCGTCGCATTATCGTGTGGACCATAGATGGCGATGCCGTTAGTCTGGCTGAGGTCTTGCACGGCTGAGAGCGCGTCTGCATCGGGTGTGATGTTCAGACAGGTGCCGGCGCTGTCGACGCGAACCACAAGCCAGCGAATGCCCATGTGCACCGCGGTGGGCGGGTAGCAGTTATCGATAGCAGCACTACCCAAACCAGTAATGCCCAGCGTTTTTTCCAGCAGTGGCGCATGCTCATCACCAAACGGAACCATGGTGGCCTGCGGCGCGTGAAAAGCCAGACTGCCGTCATCATTAATATTAATTGGCACTAAGCCAACGCCGCACTGTTGCACTAACTGACCTGGGGATTTAGAGCGCAATCCTTCTTCCAGCATGGCGTGTGCGGTGCCTAGGGTAGGGTGTCCGGCAAACGGCATTTCCGATTCTGGCGTAAAAATACGAACATGGTAATCCGCTAAAGGATCGGTGGCTGGCAGGACAAACGTGGTTTCTGACAGGTTTGTCCAGCGAGCGATCTCCTGCATTTGCGCATCGGTTAATCCCTTCGCCTCCATAATGACGGCAAGCGGATTGCCCTTGAAAGACTGCTGGGTGAAAACGTCGACCTGTTTGAAACGACGTACTATAGGCATCGCATTTCTCTCCTGTATGCGCTATCGCTTAAATATTACTCAAAACTAACCGCGATCCTATCGCGCGCTTGTGGCATAATGCGCGCCAAATCACATTCCGACTCGAGTATAAGTGCTGTGTTAAGTACCAACAATATCACCATGCAGTTCGGCAGCAAGCCGTTGTTTGAAAACATTTCCGTTAAATTTGGCGGCGGTAACCGTTACGGTTTGATTGGCGCAAATGGCTGCGGTAAATCTACATTCATGAAGATTCTCGGCGGCGATCTGGTGCCGAGCGGCGGTAACGTCTTCCTCGATCCTAATGAACGTCTGGGTAAACTGCGTCAGGATCAGTTCGCTTTTGAAAAATACAGCGTGCTGGATACCGTTATCATGGGCCACGGCGAGCTGTGGGCGGTAAAAGAAGAGCGCGACCGTATCTATTCATTGGCTGAAATGAGCGAAGCCGACGGCTACAAAGTTGCCGATCTGGAAGTGCAGTATGGTGAGATGGATGGCTACAGCGCAGAATCGCGTGCGGGCGAACTGTTGCTGGGCGTGGGAATTCCCGTTGAGCAGCACTATGGCTTGATGAGTGAGATTGCTCCCGGCTGGAAACTGCGTGTCCTGTTGGCGCAGGCGCTGTTTGCCGATCCCGATATCCTGCTGCTCGACGAACCGACCAACAACCTGGATATCGATACGATCCGTTGGTTGGAGCAAGTGCTGAACGAGCGTAACAGCACCATGATCATCATCTCGCATGACCGTCACTTCCTGAACATGGTTTGTACGCATATGGCGGATCTGGACTACGGCGAACTGCGTATTTACCCTGGCAACTATGATGAGTACATGACAGCAGCGACGCAGGCCCGTGAGCGTTTGCTGGCCGATAACGCCAAGAAGAAAGCGCAGATTTCCGAACTGCAATCGTTCGTCAGCCGCTTTAGCGCCAACGCCTCTAAATCCAAACAGGCGACATCGCGCGCACGCCAGATCGATAAAATCCAACTGGATGAAGTGAAAGCGTCCAGCCGTCAAAACCCGTTTATCCGTTTTGATCAGGATAAGAAACTGTTCCGTAATGCGCTGGAAGTTGAAGCGTTGAGCAAAGGTTTTGATAATGGCCCGCTGTTTAGCAAGCTGGGTCTGATGGTCGAAGTGGGTGAGAAAGTCGCTATTCTGGGTGCCAACGGTATCGGTAAATCGACATTGCTGAAAACGCTGGTCGGTGATGTTGAGCCGGATAGCGGTACGGTGAAATGGTCTGAAAACTCAAAAATTGGCTACTACGCGCAGGATCACGAATACGAATTCGATGAGACGCTGACCGTTTTTGACTGGATGAGCCAGTGGAAGCAGGAAAAAGACGACGAGCAAGCTGTGCGCAGCATACTCGGCCGTTTACTGTTCAGCCAGGATGATATCAAGAAGAAAGTGAAGGTGTTATCCGGTGGTGAAAAAGGCCGCATGCTGTTCGGTAAGCTGATGATGCAGCGTCCGAATATTCTGGTGATGGATGAACCAACCAACCACCTTGATATGGAATCCATTGAATCGCTGAATATGGCGCTGGAAATGTATGAAGGGACGCTGCTGTTCGTCTCTCATGACCGTGAATTTGTCAGCTCGTTGGCGACCCGTATTCTGGAAATTACGCCAAATAAAGTGATCGATTTCACCGGCAACTATGAAGATTACCTGCGCAGTCAGGGTATTCAGTAAGTGTGTGATACGGCCTCAATCATGAGGCCGTATTATTTTGGGGATGTATTCGTTTAGTCAGGATAGAAGCCGCGATTCAGCGCTTCAACCGCTTCGGCGACGCGCGGCCCCATTCCCAGTAAAATCGCCTGATCGAGCGCGACAATATGCTGGTTTTTCCAGGCTGCGGTTTGCGTTAAACCGGGTACAGCCGCCAGCGCCTCCATGCCGTTTGCCACACTTTGTGTCGTCACCACAACCACCTCAGGATTTGCCGCAACCATCGCCTCGCCGCCGTAAATACGATATTGGCTATGCGTGGCAATATTCTTTCCGCCTGCCAGCGCGATCAGGCTATCCACCACGGTGTTTTTCCCCGCGACCTGCGCCGCACTGCTGCCAACACTCAGCAAAAACACAACGCTGACGCGATCCTTCCGCGTTGCCAGCCGCTCTGATACCGCACTCAACTGCTGAGAGAGACGGGTCGCCAGCAGCTCGGCAGCCTCCGTGCGATTGAGCAGCGCACCAGCCTGACGAATATTGCTAAGCAACTGCGCTGGCGTGCTGGGCGTGCGGGTAAAACGCGCCACTGTTACACCAGCCTGCTCAAGCTGATTAAGCACCTGTGGCGGGTTGGCATCCTGCCAGGTCATCAACAGCGTTGGGTGCAGTGACAAAATGCCTTCGCTCGTCAACTGTTGCCAGTTGCTGACCTTTGGCAGCGTTGCCGTTTGTGGCGGATAGGTGGTGGTCTGATCCACACCGACCACCGTATCGCCTGCGTCGAGCGCATAAACGATTTCCACCAGCGAGCCACCGGCAATCACCACGCGCGGCTCGGCCGCGCAGGTGAAGGAAGACAGCCCGAAGAGCATTAACGCGATTATCGCCTTCATCATCATGATGCTTAGAAGGAGAACGCCGCGCCAATCGCGGTGCTGAATCCGGATGCAGGAATACTTTCATGCGCGGTGGTATAGCGCTTATCCAGCAGGTTATTCAGCGCCAGCGTGACCTGGTATTGATTCTCGCTACCGAAGGTGCTGGTAAATTCCAGATTAGCCGTTGCCCAACCGCTGTGCTGGATGGCGGTATCTGCCGTTTCATCCTTCGCACGTGAGGCTGCCCGGAGGTAGAGATCCGACTCCAGCTCCATACGTTCGAACAGCATGATGTTTTTGACCCCGACGCGGCCAGTAAAGGTGGGTTCACCGGTGCGATAGGTGCTGCGAGTTGGCAATTCCAGCTCACGGCGGATGATGTTGCCGTTAACGTAAGGAGACAGCGTCCAGCCGAGGTATTCCGCATACATTTCCATCCCGTACGTAGTCGCACGGTTGGCGTTGGCGTAGTAGCGGCTGCTGCTGTCCGTACTGCCGGAACAGACGGCGTTACCGGCGCAGTTCAGCGTGGTGATGTAGTCTTTGGCGCGTGAATGGTAGATCGCGCTGTCCAGCAGCCAGCTATCATCTTTATAGCGCATGCCGACTTCATAGTTATCCGATTTTTCCGCTTTCAGATTGGCGTTGCCGTAAGTGGTGCTCCCACCGGCCGCCGTGTCGTAAAACTTATGCGTCAGGGTAGGGTAGACATAACCTTGCGCAAAGGAGGCGCGCAGCTGGATATTGTCAAAGCCGGAATAGCGCAGGCTGCTGGCGGTGACTAATGTACTGTCGTGAGTTCGTTCACTGGTGTTTTGGCTGTTGAGCGAGGTCGTACCGTTTGCGCCCGTGAACGTAGGAAAGCCGGATAAGGTCAGATTTCCGCGTTGTGATCCCCCATAGGAGAACGATTCGACCCAATATTGACGTGCTCCGACCGTCCAGCTCCAGTCTGGTGTTAGTTTCCACTCGTCCTGCGCAAATAACGCCCAGCTAGTTTGCTGCCAATGTGCGTCAGAAGTAGATTGGGGGCTGATATTGACGTTGTAATTGGTACCCATAACATTAATGCGGCTCGCTACATTCACATTAGAGTAAGCGTTTTGTTTCACATCATCTTGTGACCACTGCCCACCGATTATTAACAAATGTTGGTCAAACGGTTCCAGATCGGCTTGTAAGGTCATACCGCGGGTGACTTGTTTGTCATCTGTGCCGGTTTTGAGCGTCATTGATGCATTGGTCAGCGTTCTACCCATTGTGGTATAGGTCATACCGCTCTGCGACAGATCGTTACGGAATTCGCGTTTGATATTTTGCTGGTAGGCATCCAGATGCAGGTTTTTCAGCACATCACCGCCGATCTGCCAGTCATAAAACAGGCCGACCTTCTTTCTTTCCAGTTCAGGAATGCGCACGCTAAAGCTGTCGTATTCATCCGAGTCGGTGTAGGTCTGCGTGCTGAGCTTGAAACTGTCTAGCGACAGGCCGAATTTATGATCGCCAAGACGATACCCGAGCCAGGCGGACTGCCCGCTGTTGCGGAAATGAGTATCCGGCAGGCGGCCATCCGGCGTGCTGCGGTTGCCCTGATCGCTATAGCTGCCGCTGAGGCGATAGTCAAAATTACCGATAGAGCCGTAGGCTAAACCCGATTCCTGCCAGCCTGCGGTCGCGCTGTCATAAACGGTTTTGATTTTGCCGCTCAGCGGTTTGTCTCCGCCTTTGCGGGTAATAAAGTTGATCACGCCGCCGATAGCCTGCGAACCATATAATACCGAATGCGGGCCTTTCACGACTTCAATGCGTTCAATATAAGAAGGATCGATTAATAATCCGAGGCTGTAATTGGGTCCGGCGCGTTGATAGGTGACTTCCTGTCCGTCAATTAACACTAATACGCGTGAGGCTTCTTCGCCGCGAATACGTATTTGTTTCCGGCCGGCTAATGCGGTATCGGTAATATCGACGCCGGGAATATCACGCAGTGCTTCAGCAATAGAATCACCCGTATATTTATTCAGCTTTTCATTATCGATAACCTGCATCGTGACCGGGCTTTCCCATAAATTCTGTTCCGTTCTCCCTGCACTAATAACGGTTATTTCATCGCTGTTTGTGGTCGAATGATTTGTAGATAAATCGTTTGGAGCGGCATTAATTGCGCCGCTATAAATAGCAGGCAGCATAAAGATAGCCCAGTGTGTGGCCTTTTTATTCATGGCTTTTTCTCTGAAAAGTTAATGATTATCATTAACGTTATCATTTGGGCGAGAGCGGCGATAATTAAATTTGAATGAATATTAAAAAATGTGACTGCAATCTCATTTATTATTAAATAAGGACTTGCAATATTTTATTGGTTTTTAAGTTAACGAATTTTAATGTAGTGATTTTTGTTTTCATTTATTTAACATTTAAAACAGGCTCAGTGGATTAATACTATGAAAATCATAAGAAATAACCGTATTTATTTATATCTGCAATTTTAACCAAAATAAGCAAATCGGTTAATTTAAAGAGAAAATGACGCGAAAAGAATAATCCGCCTTCTTTCTGCTTGTTAGGCCGGTTGCCAAATAAAAATAATTATCATTTAATTTATTTTATTGATTATTTGGGGGCCGTTAATGAACATCGATTTGACGCCGTATTATGCCGAGCCCGGTGAGCAGCCTTTTGGCGCCCGACGTATGGCAATGCCTTGGCGCAACCATGTGCCGCTTTCACCAGAACAGATTCCTGCCGGTTGGCAGACGCTGAAGCAGCAGACAGCGCCTGCGCGTAAACGCCTGCTCTACCTGCACATTCCTTTCTGCGCCACGCACTGCACGTTCTGCGGTTTTTATCAAAACAAACTGCGTGATGACAGCACGGCGACCTATACCCGTTATCTGTTGCAGGAATTGGCGATGGAAGCGGACAGCCCGCTGCATCAGTCTGCGCCGATTCATGCGGTGTACTTTGGTGGGGGGACGCCGACGGCGCTGGCGGCCGATGAGCTGTCGCAGATCATTCGCGCGATCCGTACTTCTCTGCCGCTGGCACCGGACTGTGAAATCACAGTAGAAGGGCGGGCGATGGATTTTGACGATGAGCGAATCGATGCCTGTCTGGATGCCGGAGCGAACCGCTTCTCCATCGGAATTCAGACGTTCGATACCCGTATTCGTCAGCGTATGGCGCGTACGTCGGATAAGCAGCAGTCAATTCGCTTCCTTGAGCGCCTGTGCGAGCGGGACCGAGCTGCCGTAGTGTGCGATCTGATGTTCGGTCTACCAGAGCAAACGCCGGAAATCTGGCGCGAAGATTTGGCTATCGTCAGCGATTTACCGTTAGACGGCGTCGATCTGTATGCGCTGAATCTGTTACCAACCACGCCGTTGGCGAAGGCAGCTGAAAACCAGCGTGTTGCGCTGCCTGATGTGGTTGCCCGTCGTGATTTTTACCGGACCGGCGCGGCGTTTTTGGCCGATGCTGGCTGGCACCAGCTTAGCAACAGCCACTGGGCGCGCACTACGCGTGAACGTAACCTGTATAACCTGCTGATTAAACAAGGCGCGGACTGTCTGGCAATGGGCAGTGGTGCGGGCGGCAATATAAACGGGCAAGCCTACATGATGGAACGCAGCCTGGAGCGCTACTACCAGCAGCTCGATCAGGGGCAAAAACCGATCATGATGATGACGCCAGCCAGTCCGACCGGGCCGTGGCAACATCAGCTTCAGGCGGGCATTGAGGTTGGTCGTATCAAGCTGCCTCAACTGACCCGACATGCCCGTGAACTTCAGCCGTTGCTTAGCCAATGGCATCAGGCCGGGTTGACCTGTGACGATTCCACCTGCCTGCGCCTGACCAACGATGGCCGCTTCTGGGCGAATAACCTGATGCAGGCATTACAACAAATTATCCCCCAGCTTAATGCCGAAGAGCATGCGCACTAACCGGAGACGCAGACATGACGATGACACTGAATGAATTACTGGCAACCAACCCTGATGGCACGCTGGAAGAGATTGCCGGAAAATATAATACCTCGCTGTTTGCTGTCGTTGAGGCCTTGCCTGCGGCGCAGCGTACGCTGGCGGCGAGCGATCGTTTCGATCACGTCTGGGACACGATTGCGACCTGGGGTGAAGTGACGCTAATCAGCCACACGGCGGACGCGATTCTGGAATTCAAGAGCGAGCTGCCAACCGGTACACATCGCCACGGTTACTTTAACCTGCGTGGCAAAAATGGCCTGAGCGGACATATCCGCGCAACGAGCTGTCAGCACATTGCGTTTATTGAACGTAAATTCATGGGGATGGACACAGCGTCCGTGGTGTTCTTTAATGCCAGCGGTGCAGCGATGTTTAAAATTTTCCTTGGACGAGACAGCCACCGCCAGCTGTTGAGCGCTCAGGTTGAGGCGTTCCGTGCGCTGGCGAGTGAATTACAACCGGAGCAGGTATGACGTGGTTACTTTTCGGCGCAGGCAATGGAGTCGGCGCCTGCTTATTACAGCGCGCTATTGAGTGCGAGCAGGCGGTCGTACTCGTATTACGTAATCCTGAACAGGCCAAACACTGGCGTGAGCAGGGAATGACGGTAGTAGAAGGCGATGCCTGCGAGCCGGAAACGGTCGCGGAAGCCTGTCGTGTGGCGGGGCCTTCTGCCATTGTGGTATCGACAATGGGCGGCGGCACGGTAAATTATCAGGGTCATCGCACGGTGATCGATGGTGCCGAACAGGCAGGCCTCAAGCGTATGCTGCTGGTGACGTCACTGGGCTGCGGCGATAGCTGGCCGCTGTTGTCGCCACGCGCCAGAGCTGCGTTTGGCTTCGCGGTACGTGAGAAATCTCTGGCAGAAAGCTGGTTGCAAAGCAGTACGTTGGATCACTGTATTGTTCGTCCCGGCGGTCTGCTGGACGTGGTTGCGACGCACAATGCAAAACTGACGCAGGGTGCTGCTACGCTGGGGTTGGTGTCACGCTGGGATGTCGCGCTGGCGGTTGATCAACTGTTGCAGCAACCCGTGTTTGGCAATCACATCTACAATCTGATCGATCCCGATCTCACGATGCCCGCCATTCCGTAATCTCCGCCATTCTGTCACCGAGGTTGCCGGGGTAATCCATCCCGGCATCCGACAAACTGTTATAGTTAATCTGTCGAAAACTGTATCTGTTATCTCTCATGGGGCTATGTTCTAATCGATGCCAGCAGTGTTGTATTCCTCAAGCACGATGGTGATGACGATGGATGAAGTAAAACGCCTTCTTACCGAAGAGATCGAACGCATTAACCGGGAAGAAAAACGCGACAATAAAATACGTTTCAGCCGTAAATTCATGCAGTCTCACCCTTATTTGTTTACCGCGATGCTGGTGAGCTACGTGCCGGTCGCGCTCATCCTCTTTTATGCCTCTTATTTTGGTTTACCGTATCTGATCGGTTTTACCGTTTTCCTGCTGGTGATGACGCTGGCGCTCTCGGTAGATATCAACCCGACCTATCGCTTTGAAGACATTGATACGTTGGATCTCCGTGTTTGTTATAACGGCGAGTGGTTTACGGTCCGCCACGTATCACAGGACACGCAGGATAAGCTGCTACGCAACGAGCAGGTACCATCAACCGTGAAAGCAGGGATAGAGCAAATTCGACGTACGAAAGGTGACGTTGATTTCTACGATGTTTTCTCGCTAGCCTACCGTCAACAGTCTTCCCGTTAGCAGACTCTTTCTGCCCTCAAACCGCCCCATTTCACGATGATAAAATAATGCGCAGGTTTTTTTCCCCATGCGCAGATTTTCATGATGGCTGGTTTTCATTGAGTCACAGTGCTACGTTCGTTATAAGCAGTGAGCGCCGCATTCTTGTGGTTTTTCAGACGAATGGTTTTTCAAATTTGTGATTTTCAAATACGGGCAGAACAGGACGATGAGCGAAAAGGTATTGCTGGTGATTCAGTTGGGTCAACCGCCGGAAGGCATTGCGTCTCAGGTTGGGCAACAGGGGAAATGGTTTACCGATGTGGTGCAGGGAAACACGCTGCCGGTGCAGGTGGTCCGTCCCGATCGTGGCGAGTCGCTGCCACCGTTCGATACGCTGGCTGCGGTGGTGATCTCCGGCTCGTGGTCGATGGTCACCGATCGACTGGACTGGAGCGAATATACCGCAGGCTGGCTGCGTGAAGCGTATTACGCGGATGTTCCGCTGCTGGGCGTGTGCTATGGGCACCAACTGCTCGCCGATGCGCTGGGCGGTAAAGTGGGGGATAACCCGAACGGCAAGGAAGTGGGCGTTCAGGTTGTGACAACCCATGAAGCCGCAGCGCAAGACATCTTACTGCGTGATTATCCGCCGCAGTTTGGTGCTTATCTGACCCATCAGCAATCCGTGCTGGAACCGCCGGAAGGTGCACAGGTGCTGGCAAGTTCAGAGATGGACGGCTGCCAGATTATCCGCTACAGCGATAAAGTCCTGACCGTGCAATTTCACCCAGAATTCAGCGCGGACATCATGCTGACGTGCTTGCGTTATAATGAAGCGGCGCTACGACAGGGCGGCTGGGATGTCGATCGAATGATGGATATTCCGCAGGAGCCCGTCTGGGCGCGCAAGATTCTGCTGGATTTTGTACAACGCTACGCGGCGAAATAGTCCTCGCACATAGTCCTCGCACATAGTCCTCGAACAGCGCGTTGTGCTCGATAAAGCATCCTTCTCGATCATGACCTGTCGGTGATGTTCGAGCTAAAAATAATGACAGACTCACCCACCGAAACTGTAGCGCTATGGCAAAGTTTGAACAGCTCGCTCACCAGATCCGTGAGCAGCTTCAGGAAGGGATCTGGCAGCCGGGCGACAAACTGCCCTCGCTGCGGGAAAAATCACTGCATTCGGGTATGAGCCTGATGACCGTGCTGCACGCCTATCAGCTGCTGGAAAGTCAGGGGCTGATTGTGTCGCGTCCACAGTCGGGTTATTACGCGGCACCAAAGCTGTCCACGCTACCAGCAGACAGCCTGCATTCGCCCGTGGGGCAGGAGCGCGTTCAACTGACCGAAGACGTAGACGTCAACGCGTTCATTTTTGATGTGCTTCAGGCCAGCAAAGATCCGGCGGTCATGCCGTTCGGATCGGCGTTTCCCGATCCACAGCTCTTTCCACAGCGTCAGTTGACACGCTCGCTGGCCTCGGTGGCGCGTCATATGCAGCCACACAGCGCGCTGGATAACTTGCCGCCGGGTAATGAAAGCCTGAGGAAGAACATTGCTCAGCGCTACGCGTTGCAGGGGATTGCCGTCTCTCCCGATGAGATTGTGATTACGGCGGGCGCGATGGAGTCCCTTAATCTCAGCCTTCAGGCGCTGACGGAACCGGGCGATTATGTGGTGATCGAATCTCCCGCTTTTTATGGCGCGCTACAGGCGATCGAACGCCTCAAACTCAAAGCGATTGCGATTGCAACCGATCCACAGCAGGGCATCGATCTTGATGCGTTGCAGCAGGCGCTGAACGACTATCCGATCAAAGCCTGCTGGCTGATGACCAATTTTCATAACCCGCTCGGCTGCACGCTGTCCTGGGAGAAGAAACAGCGGCTGGTGGTGATGCTGGAAAAACATGGTGTCGGGCTGGTAGAGGATGACGTCTACAGCGAGCTTTATACGGGCCTGCAACGTCCGTTGCCCGCAAAAGCGTTGGATAAAAAAGGCTCGATTCTGCACTGCTCCTCGTTTTCTAAAAATCTGGTGGCGGGGTTCCGCATCGGCTGGGTGGCGGCCGGAAGCTATGCGGGCAGCATTCAGCGTTTACAGCTGATGAGTACCTTATCAACCAGTGCACCTATGCAACTGGCGATTGCGGATTATCTGGCGACCAGCAGCTATGACAGCCACCTGCGTCGCCTGCGACGAGCGCTGGAACAGCGTAAACACGCGGCGTTACAGTCGCTACGACGACACCTCCCGGGCGATGTCCTCATTAATCATTCGCAAGGTGGTTATTTTCTCTGGCTGGAGTTGCCTGAAGGTGTCAGCAGCACGGAGCTATACCGCCGCGCGCTGGAACGAGGCGTCAGTATTGCGCCGGGGAAAATGTTCACGACCGGTGACAAATACGATCGTTATTTCCGCTTCAACGCCTCCTATGAATGGGACGAGCGCTGTGAACAAAGCGTGATCGTATTGGCAGCGCTGATTCGATCGCAGATAAGCGAGCGTCTGGCGTGATCACCCCTTTAGAGGTGTGGAGATGTTTGCCGCTTTTCTGCTACTGTTTCCGTCATGGCGGAAGGTGACTGAATGGATGGCGAAAAACAGCCATAACCTTGCCGGAAATCAGAAAGTCGCCAGGCACGGTGCGTATAATCTCTGTTAAAGGTGAGCTATACCCGCTATCTTTTCGGACCGCGCTGGCGGCCTTCCTGCACCCCGAAATCTATCGGATAGACAACGTAAACAACAGGAAAAATCCCCCTGATGAGTATTCGCATTGTTCCTCAGGAACAGTTAGAACAGAACGAAAAATCGATGCCGGAAGGGAATATTCCTCCGTTGCTTTTTGCCAATCTGAAAAGCCTGTACAGCAGCCGCGCGGAGCGTCTGCGTCAGTTAGCTGAAGATCACCCGCTGGGGGACTATCTCACTTTCGCCGCAGGCGTGGTGGAAGCCCAGCAGAAGGTATTGCACGATCATCCGTTGAAGCTTGACCTGAGTGACGTGCTGAAACAGTCCGGCGATCGTCCGCCGCTTGATATCACGGTGTTCCCGCGTGATGCGCACTGGCACACGCTGCTGCGTGCGCTGATCGAAGAATTAAAGCCAGATGCTAGCGGACAGGTATTATCTACGCTGGAGAATCTGGAAAAAGCCTCAGAGCAGGAACTGGAAGAACAGGCAACGGCGCTGCTGCAACACGAGTTTCGTGCCGAGAGCAATGATAAAGCCCCGTTCATCTGGGCGGCGCTGTCGCTGTTCTGGGCGCAGATGGCAAGCCAACTGCCCGGTAAAGCGCGTGCCGTACCCGGCGAACATCGCCAGTTCTGCCCCGTGTGCGGCAGTATTCCGGTCTCGGGCGTGGTGCAGTTAGGTACGTCCAGCGGGCTGCGTTATCTGCACTGTAATCTGTGCGAAAGCGAATGGCACATGGTGCGGGTGAAATGCAGCAACTGTGAAGAATCGAGCGAGCTGAATTACTGGTCGCTGGATAGCGAAAACTCCGCCATCAAAGCGGAAAGCTGTGGCCACTGTGGCACGTATCTGAAGCTGCTATATCAGGAAAAAGATCACCGTGTAGAAGCCGTCGCCGACGATCTGGCGTCGTTGGTGCTGGATGTGAAAATGGAGGAAGAAGGTTTTTCTCGCAGTAGCATCAACCCGTTCCTGTTCCCGGAAAGTTCGATCGAATAATCCGTCTAATCGGTGAGGCGCGTTTGGGCTTCACCGCCTTTCTTTTCAGAAAACCTTTCTTTTCAGAAAAAACTACAGAAAATTGGGGCTTACCACACGCCGCTGAAATGCAGCAGCAAGACCAGCGCGGTGAGCACAATTGACGCTGACGTGAGCACGATCAGCCCGTGGCTGGCGCGTGATAGCACCGGTTGGCAACGGGCGTTAAAGCGGTAGCGCAGAATCGCCAGCACCGACATCAACGCAGAAACACACAAGAGCAGAATGGCGCAGGCAAACACCACTCGGCTGTCATTCACCATGCTTAGACGAAAACACAGCAAGCTATTTATCAACATCACAAACAGGGTGCGTGTCCAGGCCATGCCGGTTCGCTGTGGCTGTAACCCCGGATCGCGTGTCGTGTCCATGCGCTACCCGAACAGAATCATGGCGGCAAGCGCGATGGCAATGAGAGTGATAAACAGCGTCACGATCAGCAGCATTGGCGTATACGGCATGTCGCTTTCCTGACGCATCGCTTTCTCATTACTAACCCAGCGACGATACGCCAACGCACCGAGTAGTGCCGCGCTAACGACCAGCAACAGCGACAGCCCCTGACGCAACAGCGGATCGATGTGCACGGTAAATTGGTCGATACCCACCGCGCCGGCAAGAAACGCCAGCGCAGTGCGGATCCACGCCAGAAAGGTGCGCTCATTCGCTAGTGAAAAACGGTAGTCCGGGGTTTTCCCCTGACTCCACCACGGTGTTTTGTCCTGTCTGGGTGTTGTCATGTTGTCGTCTGATTTCAGGTTGAATGTTGTTTAACGCGCTCTTTAATCAACAGCGCTTTGATTGAGATGCTCTGGCTGGAAAAGTCTTTAAAGTTCTGTTTGGTGAGCTCGGTGCAGAGAAACTCGATCATGAAAAGCTGCGAAACACGGGTGCCGATAGAATCCCCCTGATAGCGTTCACTTTCGCCACAGGTTAACAGCACATAATTTCCTAAACTCGTGAGCGGCGAGTGTGTGCTGTGGGTTATTGCAAGCCGTGTGGCGCCTGCTTTTTCCGCGAGTTTAAAGGCATTCACCACTTCCGGGGTTTCGCCAGAGTGTGAAAACGCGACAACAAGATCGTCAGGCTTCAAATTCGCCAGTTTTAACGTCATTGAGAATCGGTCGGTAAAGGCATCGGAATCAATGCCGATACGGTTCATCTTGTCACGCGCTTCCAGTGCCGCAAGGCCAGATGCGCCGAAGCCGATAAACATCACGCGACGCGCCGAGATAAACAGACTGACTATCTGATTGATCGTCTGCATATCAATCAGATCGATGGTTTCCTTGACGGCTCTGTCTACCGTGAGGGCAATTTTCTGTGCGACATCGTGACGCGTATCATTCATCAGGATATCGGGAGTGGCGGGCAATGACAGATCGCTGTCATCAAACAACTCACGATTCAGCGCGCTTTTCAGTTCCAGCAGACCGGTATAGCCGATATGTTTGCAGAACCGGACGATGGTTGCTTCACTCACGCCAATCTCCACTGCCAATTTCTTGACCGGCAATTGGGCAACCATGCTGGGGTTTTGCAGCACGTAATTGGCGATAGTCTGGTTCGTGTCGCTGAGGCCATGCAAGATATTCGCGATATACGTTCGAACTTTTTCTTTATTGATGCTCATGGGGGATTCCTGCGTCGCCATCGTACACAGAGCGTGCTGATTCTGAATCAGGCCTGTCGTACCGCTGCTGAATATTCCCCGCATTTTACCTTGCTCTTCCTTTTTCGTCTGCGTTGACGGTGAAGTTAAAGCCACATTCAAAGCGTTCTCCCGATTGTAGCGCCACAATACCCCGCTTGTGCCGCAATTCGCCTGTGACATCGGGCGCGTCTGTCGTCCCAAAAAGCGGCTCAATACAGAGTAAATCGGCACCCGGCTCTGACCAGAGTGCGAGCCAAGGGTGCATATCGGTACAGAGTTGGATCAGGCTAGTCCCTGAAGGCGAAACAACGTCGATGGTCTGCTGCTCCGCATGGCTGAAATAGAGTGCGCCGTTGGCAAATGTCTCGGACGTTAACGGCAGCACGTCAGCAATAGGAGCGGGGTCCGCGTCGTTCACGATCAGTGTTCTCTGGTGGGTAGGCCACGGACCGCGGCAGCGCGCAGATGAAAAGCGGACGTGCCAACCGGGCTCCTGGCCAATTGGAATAGCAAATCCGGGATGTGAGCCCAGCGAAAACCACAGCGTATTGTCATCGGTATTGACCAGCCGATAGCGAACCACCACACGCCTGTCGTGCAGTTCATAATGGACATCAAGCTGCCAGCGAAATGGCCACATGGCGAGCGTTTCTGACGTGTCATGGCAGCGGAGGTGTAGCGCTTCCTGACACTGTTCTACCACCGTAAACCGCTGGTGCCGCAAAAAACCATGAGCAGGTAACGGCCAGTGTTTACCGTAATGATAAATTCCCTGATGAACGAGTTGCCCGACAACAGGAAAAAGCAGCGGGGCGGTACTCTGCCAGCCCGTATCGCCGGGCTGCCAGAGCCATTCCCGCTGAGCATCCGTCAGGCTACGCATTTCCGCGCCGTTGGGATGCACTTGCAGCGTCAGCTGCGTATTACTCAGCGTTAATGTGTTCATCGTTTCCCTGTCAATCAATCCGCAAGAGCAGGCGCGCCTGATACACCAATTCCGACTGTGCTGCCGGAGAAAATGCCGCCGCAATCATCAGGAAAATATCGCTTTCGCGCAGCATAGATGTCTGAGGAATCGATTGCAGCATCGCGGTGAGCGAGAGATTGGCCGCTTTTCCTGCATTAATCAGCAGGCTCAATGCTTCATAAACGCCGCGGTGTTCGCAACTGACATCCAGCCCAGCCAGTTCAGGATAGTGCTCATAGCGTGCCCGATCCTGCTGTTCCCGATCGGCACTTAGCGCATCGAGGCTGAAACGGGAATAGAGTTCAGGCGGAGCGTCATTTTCCCTGAATAGTGCGGCAATCTTCTGGGCATAGGCCATCGCCCGCTGTGGATCCTGCAACGCCTCTTTCTGCCGAGGATCATCAGCGACATTGAATAACTTGTCGCCATAGCGATAGGCGTTGAGGTAGCCAAAGGTGGCTGGGATCTTCATGACCTGCGCACCTTGGGTGAAATCAAATCCGGGGTGCAGTGTCATATGCCGGAAATCACCGAGCGCAAACGGGCTGTCGATGCGCGTGGGCATTAAGGTGTATTCGAACAGATCCGTCTTGTCGTTTTGTCGCGGACCGCGCATGTAGACGTACTCACCGTCGGTGATATTCACGTGCCCGCCAAAGTACCCGTACAGCGCGCTGTCACGGATGGGCGTATCGTTTTCAATCGCCGGACGTAGCGGCCTGCCGTGCATGGTGGGCGGCAGCGGTACGTTGAAATAATCGAGCAGCGTGGCAGGAATATCGATGGTTTGTGCCAATGCCTGCCGCCGTTCTCCCTGAATTCCGCTACGAGGATCGCGTATGAAGAAGGGCGTGTTGGCGATTTCGTTATACACCGGCATGATATTTTTGCCCCACCACTGGTGCTCGCCCAGCAAAAATCCATGATCGGTACACACGATAAACAGGGTGTCGTCCCACAGCCCGTTTGCCTTGAGGTTGTCCATCACCTTACCAAGATAATCGTCACACATCGTGACCAGCGCCTGATAAAACGTCTTCACCTTCTCGGCATGCTCAGGGCTTTCCGTCGCGCAGTAGTAGGGTGTCCAGCCGTTGAAGTCTTCCGCTTTACAACCGTACATGTCCAGATACTTTTCAGGCACGAAGAAGGGTTCATGGGGATCGAAGCATTCAATCTGCAAGAACCAGTTATCGTCGTCTTTGTTGTTGTTGATGAAGTCCAGCCCGGCCTGAATTGTGCGCTCGGTGTAGTGCTCTTTTTGGGTCGGCATCGCGGCGCGGTTGATGAAATCCTGCGTAATGCGCTTGGTTCGCCGCTGGCGCGTGTTTTCATCCTCCATGCCCTGATAGTGGATGGCGGGTTTGGCGACTTTGCCTTGCCAGCAGTCGCCTTCTTGCCCACGAATAAATTCAAAGGTGGAGTAGCGGGTATGGTAGGTTGCCCCACCATCACGCCAGTAATGTTTGTGGTCGGTCACCATATGAGTGTGGATGCCGTGCTTGTCCAGCGCCTGCGGCATGGAGAAATCAAACGGTTCCAGCGGCCCCCAACTGCGGTGCAGGAAGTTATATCGACCGGTATGAAGCTCGCGCCGTGCCGGCATGCAGGGCATGCTGCCGACATAAAAGTTATCGAACTGCACCGACTCCTGCGCCAAACGGGCAAAGTTAGGCGTAATGGCGTCACCGCCATAGGGCGAGAGGTGGTTACGGGTCAGCGTATCGAACATCAACATGACAGCTTTCATTTTCTTATCCTTGCTAACCGTTAAACGGCCATTAATTCTTCAACTTCGTTCTTAATCAGCGTGACATGTGGGCCATATACCACCTGAACGCCTTGCCCGCGAATAAACGTCCCACGGCTGCCTAACGCTTTAAAATCATCGGTTTTCACCTTTGTGGGATCGCTAACGGTAATGCGCAGTCGGGTGGCGCAGCAGTCCACGTCAATGATGTTGCCTTTCCCGCCCAGCGCGGCAATGATGCCCTGAGCGCGCTCGGTTCCGGCAAGCGTCGGTGTTTCGCTGTCGGTGGTAGACTCATCTTCACGACCAGGCGTTTTCAACTGGCGTAACTGAATCAGGAAGCGGAATGAGCAGTAGTAAAGGGTAAACATCACGGCACCCAGCGGCAGCATCAACACCCAGTTGGTTTTGGCATTGCCTTGCAAGACGCCGAACAGCAGGAAATCGATCAGTCCGCCGGAGAAGGTTTGTCCGACAGTAATTTCGAGGACGTGCGCCAGCATGAACGCTACGCCGGTCAAGACGATATGCACCAGGTACAGCAGCGGTGCACAGAACATAAAGGCGAATTCCAGCGGTTCGGTAATGCCGGTTACGAATGCGGTCAGCGCGGCGGAAAGCAACAGTCCGGCGACTTTGCCTCGGTTCTCCGGCTTGGCGCAGTGGTAGATCGCCAGTGCGGCACCGGGTAAACCAAACATAAAGTCAGCAAAGCGGCCTGCCATGAAACGGGAAACGCCGATGTAATATTGCGTCACGCTGGGATCGGCCAGTTGCGCAAAGAAGATTTTTTGTGTTCCCTGCACCAGCGTACCGTTCACCATTTGTTCTCCACCGATACTGGTCATCCAGAACGGTAAATAGAAAATATGGTGCAGGCCGAATGGGATAAGGCATTTAAGAATCATGCCGTAGAACATCGTGCCGATATACCCGGTCTTTTCTACCAGCCCACCCAGGTGGGAAATACCGCTCTGGATCGGCGGCCAAACGTAAAAGAGCAACACGCCAAGAAACAGTGCAGCAAATGACGCCACGATCGGAACAAAGCGAGAACCGCTGAAGAATGCCAGCAGTTCGGGTAGCGCGATCTTGTTATAGCGCCCGTGTAACCATGCGGTGAGCAGGCCGCTAAGAATGCCACCAAGGACGCCAGTCTGAAGCGTCGTAATACCAAGAATAACGGCTTGTCCATGCACGGCCAGATTATCTGTCGCCAGCGTGTTTGTGATCACCAACATGGCATTAATGGCCTTGTTCATGACCAGAAAAGACAACACAGAAGCGAGCCCTGCGGTTCCTCTATCGGTGTTGGTCATACCCACTGCAATCCCGACGGCAAACAGCAGTGGCAGGTTATCAAACACGGCGCTGCCACACAGTTTCATCAATGTGAAAATGGCCTGCAAGACAGCATTATCAAGGAACGCGTAAGTTCCGATAGTGATTGGGTTGGAAAACACACCGCCTATACCCAGCAGTAAACCCGCAGCAGGTAAGACGGCGATAGGTAACATAAACGATTTACCCAACTTTTGTGCGCCGGAGAAGAAACTGTTCATGAGAGAACCCCTGGTGTTGTGCATTGTTCTAAGAAATAATAATTTCATTGATTTATTGTGTTTCTGAAATTATTATTTCCATTGTTTTCTCACACTGTCAATATCAAATATCCAGAGAGTGATCATGGTCACTTTTCAAGTGCGTGGATAACCGACGATCGTTAACATCCGGCAAATCCCGGCGGGAGGTAAGATGAAACGACCTTTTCACCTGATGGCAAAACCCACCAGCTATCAGTGTAATCTTGCCTGCGACTATTGCTTCTATCTTGAGAAAGAGCAGGGAACGCTTAAAGCGGCGAAATCAAAGCGGCATATGGATGACGACATCCTGCGTCAGTACGTGCGGCAGTACATTGAAGCCAATCCCGCAGGCGAAATTGAATTTACCTGGCAGGGCGGCGAGCCCACGATGGCGGGCATCGATTTCTACCGCCGCGCGTTGGCCTACCAGCGACAATATGCTCACGGAAAGGTCATTCGCAACAGCATGCAAACCAACGGTGTATTGCTTGATGAGGAGTGGGCGGCGTTTCTGGCGGAGAATCAGTTTTTGATTGGTTTGTCGATAGACGGGCCAAAATGGTTGCACGACCGCTACCGCGTTACCCACAGCGGGAAATCGGTTTTTGATCGGGTAATCAATGCGGTGGCGGTGCTAAAACAGCACAAGGTTGATTTCAATCTGTTAACCGTCGTGAATAATGAAACGGCGCAGGCTCCGTTGGAGATCTATCAATTCCTGACTCAGGAACTGGGAGCACAACATGTCCAATTCATCCCTGCCGTTGAACAGCGTCCGGTTGATAGCCGCTATGGTGAATTAATTCATCCACAGACGTTAGGGAACACGCAGGTGACGCCGTGGTCGGTCAGCGGCGAGGCGTATGGCCATTTTATGAACACCATTTTTGATTACTGGGTGCGCCACGACGTTGGACGGGTATTTGTGCAACTGTTCGATAACGCACTGGCCGCATGGGCGGGAGACAAGCCCAGCCTCTGCGTCATGCAGGCGACCTGTGGCACAGGGCTGGTAGTTGAGATGAACGGTGATATTTACAGCTGCGATCATTTTGTTTACCCAGCACATCGGCTGGGTAACCTGACCACCGAGCGGTTGGATAAGTTGGTCAATAGCAAACAGCAACGCCAGTTTGGTATGCAGAAAGCTAATCTATCGCCAGAATGCGTGCGCTGTGAATACCGTTTCGCCTGCCACGGCGGGTGCCCGAAACATCGTATTCACCGTGTTGATAAGCATTGGCATAACCATCTTTGTGCGGGCTATAAGGCCATTTTTTCCCATATCGATCCCTATATGCGTTATATGACGCAGCAGTTGCAGCGACACCAGCCGCCAGCCAATGTGATGAACGTGGCCGCATTTATTGCGGCGGAGCAGGTGTAGCCTGGGAGTGAGCGATGACAGGCCATGTCCGTCACGGGATCAATGGCCTGCCAAAAACGAAGGTTTATCAGCACGATGTGTTGTGAAAACGAAAGCTACGAAGCGTCTTTCCCCGCTTCATGGTTCTCTACCGCTAATGCGGTGACCAGCGCGAATGCGCAGGCCAGCAGCGTGCCGAGTATCCAGGCGAAATACCACATCTTCTTTCTCCTCAAATCCTTAGTAAACGGAATGCTTATTTTCTTCGATGTAGCGGGCATCGACCCGGCCAAACATTTTGTAATAACACCAGCTGGTATAAAGCAGGATGGTGGGGACAAAAATACAGGCCAGAATGGTCATCACCTGAAGCGTAAGCTGGCTGGATGTGGCATCCCAGATGGTCAGGCTGACGTTAGGGGCAAAGCTGGAAGGCATAATGAACGGGAACAGCGTAATCCCTGCCGTCAGAATCACGCAGACAATCGTCAATGACGAGGTCAGAAAACCCCAACCGCAGCGATTCAGGCGTGAGAAGAGCACTGTTAGCCACGGCAGAATCACGCCCAGCGCGGGGATCGCCCACAGCGCAGGATGTGCCGTAAAGTTGGCTAACCAGGCACCGGCCTGCTGCGCCACCTCTTTGTGCAGTGGATTCGACGGGGCCGCTTTATCTATAGCTGAGGTAATCACGTAGCCGTCGATGCCGGTTTGCACCCAGAAGCCAGCCAGTAAGAAGGTGAGGCTCATCAGTGCACAGGAAAACAGTACGGTTTTTTGCGCGCGGCGCTGAAGTGCATCGGTGGTGCGCATTTGCAGGTAAATCGCGCCGTGTGCGACGATCATGGCGACGCTTACCACGCCCGCCAGCAGCCCAAACGGGTTCAACAGGCCAAAGAATCCGCCGTGGTAGGTGAGGCGCAAATACATATCGACGCTCAGCGGCACGCCCTGCAACAGGTTCCCGAAAGCGATGCCGAATACCAGCGTGGGGACGAAGCTGCCGATGAAAATGCCCCAGTCCCACATATTGCGCCAGCGGCGGTTTTCCAGCTTGGAGCGATAATCAAAGCCAACCGGGCGGAAGAACAGGGCGGCGAGTACCAGGATCATGGCGAAATAGAAACCGGAAAAGGCGGCGGCATAGACCATCGGCCAGGCGGCGAACAGCGCGCCCGCGCCGGTGATCAGCCAGACCTGATTGCCGTCCCAGTGTGGAGCGATCACGTTGATCATCACCCGTCGCTCGGTATCGTTCTTACCCAGCAGGCGCAGCAGAATGCCTACGCCCATATCAAAGCCGTCGGTGATGGCGAAGCCGATGAACAACAGGCCAATCAATCCCCACCAAATCAGGCGTAATGTTTCATAATCCAGCATTATTATGGCTCCCGTTACGGTTTTGCAGGTGTTGCGAGGGACGATGCGGTCGGTTGTTCAAAGTGGTAGCGGCCGGTTTTCAGGCTGCTTGGCCCCAGTCGGGCGAATTTGAACATCAGATACATTTCCGCAATCAGAAACAGCGTATACAGTCCGCAAATCAGCCCCATCGACAGCAGAATGTCGTGTGCCTCCAATGAAGAATTGGCAACGGCGGTAGGCAGAACCTCGCCGACTGCCCACGGCTGACGGCCGTACTCGGCGACGAACCAGCCGGATTCAATCGCGATCCAGGGCAGGGGAATCCCGTACAGCGCGGCGCGGTGTAGCCATTTACGCTGTCCCATGCGGCCGCGTATCACGCTCCAGAACGACAGCGCAAAAATGCCAAGCATCAGCACGCCGCAGCCCACCATCAGGCGAAACGCGACATACAGCGGTGCGACGCGCGGGATTGAGTCTTTGGTTGCCTGCTGAATCTGGTTTTCACTGGCGTTGGCGACGTCATCGGTATAGCGCTTAAGCAGCAGGCCGTAGCCAAGATCGCGCTTGGCAGCCTCAAATTGGGCACGAACGGCGGGATCGGTGTTGCCCGAACGCAGTTCCTCCAGCAGACCATAGGCCGTCATGCCGTTACGAATGCGAATCTCATGTTGCGCCATCAGGTCTTTAATACCGACGACGGGTTTGTCGAGCGAACGCGTGGCGATGAGCCCCAGCAGGTAGGGAACGTGGATCGCATAATCGTTCTGCATCGTTTCTTGATTGGGGATAGCGAACAGCGTGAAAGAGGCCGGTGCAGGCTGTGTTTCCCATTCGGCTTCGATCGCTGCCAGCTTGGTTTTCTGTACGTCGCCCATCACATAGCCGGATTCATCACCCAGTACGATGACGGACAGCACCGAAGCCAGGCCGAAACTCGCTGCAATGGCGAACGAGCGCTTGGCAAAGGCAATATCGCGGCCTCTCAGCAGGTAGTAAGAGCTGATCCCGAGGACGAACATCGCACCAGCGGTGTAGCCCGCTGCCACGGTGTGGACGAACTTCACCTGCGCGACCGGGTTCAGCACCAGTTCGGCGAAGCTCAGCATTTCCATGCGCATGGTTTCATAATTGAACTCAGCGGCAATCGGGTTTTGCATCCAGCCGTTGGCGACCAGAATCCACAGGGCGGAGAAGTTGGAGCCCAGCGCAACGAACCAGGTCACCAGCATATGCTGGACTTTAGTCAGACGATCCCAACCGAAAAAGAACAGGCCGATCAACGTGGATTCGAGGAAGAACGCCATCAGCCCTTCCATCGCCAGCGGCGCGCCAAAAATGTCGCCCACGTAGTGAGAATAGTAAGACCAGTTGGTACCGAACTGAAATTCCAGCGTCAGACCGGTTGCCACGCCCAGCGCAAAGTTGATGGCGAACAGCTTGCCCCAGAATTTGGTCATATCCTTGTAGATTTGCTTGCCGGTTAACACATACGTGGTGTTCATAATGGCCAGCAGGAAAGACAACCCCAGCGTTAGCGGGACAAAAAGAAAGTGATACATGGCGGTCAGGGCAAATTGCAGCCGCGACAGCTCAACGACATCAAACATGTTACGCTCCTAACTTCAGGCAGGAAAATGCAGTTATTCCGATACTTGCCGGAATAAATAGTGATGAATAAATGCGAATAAATTACCGTCGACGGAATTTGTATCCGTCGGAAATTAACGATCACTGATCGGCGTGAGATAAGAATAAATAGTGAGTGAAACGTGTGGAGATTATACCGTGCAAAAACTGAAGGATAAATAGTACAGTTTTTCGATTTGACGTCTTTGTCGTTAATGTTGATTTTTTGGTTTTATATGTTTAATTTTAACTTGTTCTTGGTTTTTAATTTTATCGAAATTAAATTTATTATCATTTTATGCTTGTTTTTTTCATGTGTTAGTGACTTATTTTAATTTAAATAGTACAGATTTGAAATATATAAATATAACAGTTTCATTTTTTTATTTTATTTTACATTTGGCGATAAAAATAATTAGAAATTATCAGAATGTCCTGCTCAAAGAGAGGGCGATAAGGCGTGTGTGCCGTATGTTAAATACGGCACACCATTATTGATGTAATGGATGCGGGTTACACCGATTACACGGAGGGCGCTACTGGCCACACGACGGATGCAGCAGTGAGATCAAGGCGGCTCAACGCGACCAGATAAATTTTCCATTGGGTTAGCCGTTCTTGCTCCTCATCTGTGGCAATGGCTAAGTCCACAGCGTAACTCAGCTCGGTAATGCGGGTGTTTGCCGCCGCGCGCCGTGCCGCTAGTTCTTGCTGCACGTTTTGGGCTGCGGCAAGCTGTTGCGCCTCCCGATTTGTCACCCAGGCCGCACCATCCCATTGATCAAACTCGGTTGCTGGAGCCAGAAACGTCATATTTTCAGGCAGATTGCCGAATTGCATCACCGTCTGCGCCTGACGGGTTTCTGTGTTGTAAACCATCTGGCCGCGATAGTCTGGCACCTGTTCCCAGGCCTTACCATCTGCGCTACGGCGCAAGGCTTGGCCGACAGGCGGCAATTGCGGTTCGTCGGCATAGCTGTCGGCGGGCAGGCCAACACCTTGCATCACATATTCATAGCTGGCGCTCTGATATTCCCGCGTAGCCGGGTTCACGTGATAAACCGTAATCCAACCGGTATTGATGGCTAATCCGCGTTCGTTGAGTTCTGCGTTTTTAATTTGTGTTGAATAGTTGCTCATTATGCTGCTCTCACGATGTAGTTAAAGGCGATATTGCGTGGACGGTTTTCGTTAGCTGTCGGGACGACGCGTGATGCGTCTAATTTTGAACGATACCAAGCGTTTGCGTCGCCGCTATTCACTACACTCAGGTAGGAATCAGTATCGCGTAGTTTTTCACTCTCGTCGTAATACAACGCACCTGCTGACGAGTTTATTTTTATTTTTCCGTCTGCGTCATAACCATAAAACAAGTTACCCGTTATGTTTCGGATTGCATCACCCTGCGCTGAAAGGAGAGCACGACTTGCATCAGCGCCGCGCCCATCATCCCAGCCGCGCACGAACTCGCCGCGTAGGTCTGGCAGGAAACCCGACGGATAGCGGGATGCTAAAACAGGAAATTGCGCGGTATCGAACTGCTGGCCGTTACATTTTAGCCAGCCCGCTGGCGCTACAGCGCCGGGGAACAGTTGTGGCATTCCAACAAGTTCAGCGGTGGGCATAGCGCCGATGGTTGACGGGGTTAGGTTTCCCGAATGGAATAATCGAATCGGGCTACGCCACCCGCCTGCGTATTGTTTTTGTATATAAAAATCGTCAGATGGCATCGCCATGTCTTCATCAAAAATGACAAAACCATACTGATTGCTGTCAGCAGCTAGTCCAGCTCGGTGGCGCACTGAAATATACGAAAACCATCTGCCGGTTTCTGCCATTGATACTGAACCGATCTCTTGATTTTCTGACCACCGGGTTCCCAATTGGCTTTCATGAATTGCCATTGGTACATCAGCATTTTTAACAGAACCTGACGTTGTTCCACTGCCGCCGTGCTCTCTGCGGAGAGGTAGCGTAAAGTCCCCTTCAGTCCAGACTCTTGCAGAATTCACCAGAAGTTTGCTAGCTGTGATATTAATCAGTGACAATGCTTCGCCTGGTGCTGGCGGCGGTGTGGCAATCCGTACGTTATAGTCAGTGCTGGATTTACCATCTGTGTGAAAATCAACATAGCAATAGGATGGCGTGCCGTTTGTCCCACCATACTCAATAACATAATCGCCATCGACATTCGGTTCATTGATTTCAATGATACGAGTCGGGATGCGAGTCGTGCTAGCATAAGACACCACTGGAGTGACCCATCCCTGCCAGTAACCATTACCCAATATCACCCATGCAGTGCGTGACGGATTGGTAACATCTACGACGCTCAGTACACCAAACCCATCCGTCGACGATTTCCACTCCATAATGGAAGGGCCAAACCCAGTGGGTAACCCCGTAACATTAGCGGAATCGCATTGATACAAATCTGACGGCCGATTCGCCTTAAAATAATCCAGAATATTGACGTGGCTTATTTGCACGGCTTTGCCGCCCCATGCCGACTCGATTATTCCCACATTCTGACGAAACTCAGCTTTATTCGGGATATCCGCGCCGTTCTGATCTTTTGCCAGCTTCCCGGCTAGTGCATTCAGTACGGTTGTACTGAAATTTGGATCATTGCCCAACGCATTAGCCAGTTCTTGCAGCGTATCGAGCGCCGCAGGAGAACCATTAACCAATGCGGCTACGGCGGCTTTCACAAAGGCCGTTGTCGCCAATTGCGTGTCATTAGAACCGGAGGCAGCCGTCGGCGCGGTTGGGATTCCTGTGAATACCGGACTCGCTTTTGGGGCATATTGAGGGTGCGCATCGAGGATGGAAGCATGAGCATTCAGCTTACTGGCCGCGTCAGTTTTCACTTCAGCAATCGCATTCAATATGGTTGTTCTGAAGTGCGGATCGTTACCTAACGCATTTGCCAACTCTTGCAGCGTATCCAGTGCTGCTGGAGAACCGTTGATCAGCGCGGCGATAGCCGATTTCACAAATGCTGTAGTGGCAATTTGCGTGTTGTTTACCGTTTGCGCGGCGGTGGGCGCGGTGGGCGTTCCCGTCAGTGCCGGGCTATTTTTGGGGGCATATTGCGAATGCGGATCGCTGGCCGCCAGATGTAATTGCAAACTCTCACCAGTGGTTTCCTGCATTTTCTTCAGGTAAGCCGTGCGGCTGGCTAACTGCTCTGCCTGACGGTTGGAGATCCCCCCTGGGCCTGCGACAACGGGATCCGATGTCTCAAGCTGATAAATTCCATCAATCCAGCTTTCTTGTTCAGATAAATTTGCCATGTTCATGCCTTCCTATGGTTGTGTCGTCGCTACGATGCGGCTTTTACAGCGATTTTTTCTGTTTCCACGCCGATGTCAGCATCGTGCCGATGGCTATAAAACCGTTTTAGTAACGATGAAGAGAGTACCTTTTGCGATGAGGCTGGTTTAGCAACGGAGTTTAAAAATTGAGGTGAAACGTGTGCGGAAGCGGCAGTCACCGTGCGGATGCTATGTCCTTGCTTCCTGATAACTGTGAGCTGATGCAAATGGCGCGCTAATTGCATAGTCCTGATTGTGGTTTTTTCAGGAGAGAGTGCAATGGTGGCGGAGCCTTCAACGACAATTCGATTTTTACTTGCCTCGCGCCAGTGTGAGCTGAACAGCCTGCGCTACCTGCTGCAAAGCGGTGAGCTGGTGGGCAAAATTAGCCAGCTCGTCCATCTATTGCAGCGTGAACGGGGAACAGCCAACCTGTTTCTTTGCTCCGACGGCCGATTGTTCGCCGACGAGCTGGCGCTACGTGAGAAAGATGTGCAGGTGGCGCAGACGCATTTGATGACGCATCTGGCCGGGTTGGAAAAAATGACGGCGGAGTTGCCGCAGGCGAGCCGTTTATTCAGCCGCGTTGCCAGCGTGGTTTATGCGCTAAGTCTATTGCCCGCGCTGCGCCAGCAGATTCGCCAGCGCTTGCTGCCTCAGCCGCAGGCGATGACATTTTTCAACGATATTGTCCGTAATCTGCTGGCGTTGGTTTTTGAAGTCTCGGACACGGCGGCCGATCCGGGGATTTCCCGCGCGCTGATTGCCATGTTCAGTTTTATGCAGGGAAAAGAGCTGGCAGGGCAGGAGCGGGCTATGGGTGCTGCGGCCTATGCGGCGGGCAGTGTTGATGAGGAAACCCGGCAAAAGCTGCTGGATTTGATTGAGCGGCAGGAACGCTGCTTCGATACCTTTCTGAATTTTAGCGATGAGGAAAACCAACAGCGCTGGCGTGCTATTGCACTAGACAGTGAGTTTGAGCGCCTGCGCCGCATTGTGTGCACCCGCAGCCCGATAGAAAAGCTGTCGGAAGCGGATAGCCTGCACTGGTTTTCGATTGCCACGCGGCGCATCGACGAAATGAAGCGGATGGAAGATGAGCTGGAGCAGACGCTGATGCAGCGCTGCCGTACCCGTATTGCGGCAGCGGAGAAGGCGTGCAGCGATCAGCGCGCGGATCTCGACGCGCTGATGGTGCAGCAGGAGCGTGACGATCCCGGTTATTCGATATTTATCGCTGGTCATGATGTGGAAGGGCAGAACGTCCCTCCCGGCTGGCTGAATAGCGATGGTGTCAGTCCACAGTTGGGACGATCGCTGTTATCGCTGGTGCAGCAACAATCGCGGCGCTTACAGGCGCAGGATCATGAACTGGCTGCGCTGCGAGCCACGTTGAATGAAAGAAAGCAGATCGATCGTGCGAAAGGTTTGCTGATGCAGCACCGTGGATTAAGCGAAGAAGAGGCCTACAAAACCCTGCGCCGCATGGCGATGAGTCAGAATAAAAAGCTGATTGACATCGCAACGGCGATGCTCGCGGTGGCAGATGTATTCGGAGATACCCCTTAAGAGGTATATGCACATGAACTGTGCGTGTTCTGCTTGCTCGCGGTGCAAGACGCCGTCTTGTGAAGAGGAAATCGTGGAATAAATAGCGGAGTAACTGAGGGGGTGAAGTGGTTTCGTGCGTAGCGGGTTCTCGCTGTCGTTGTGTTGTGATGAGCGTAAATAACGCTGAAGGAAAAACAGGCTTAGGATGAGCGGCAGGGAAGCCGCGAAAGTCGTTGCCGCGCCGGGAGCGCGTCAACGACGGTCCGCTAAGAGACTGTTTTTTCTGAAGGTATCGCGTAGCGACGTTATTTCTCGCGAAAAAGCCACGGGCCACGGGGCGGCGGCGACTGAGCGCCCCGTGTCGGGCGCGTGCTACGGCGTAGCATAGAAATGGCAATATTCTCGCGCACGAAATAATAATCATAATTTACATGTGGTTACAGAAATTTCAGTTCACTTCCCGATTAAACAATCCCGCTCGGCAATACGCAAAACTGTGACATCTGGCACAAACCTTGCTTTAACTCATTAGCAACAACCAAACATTCATAATGCGTTTCGGGCCAACGGCGGTGCGGAAGGTGTTAATCGGACAACGGCGTCCATAAGCGTGCAGATTCTGCATGGGCTTGTGGACGCCGTTTTTGTTTTTACCGCCTGAAAAGGTGTTTTGCGCAAGGGTGTCGTTGATGAGTGATTCCAAAACCAAAAGCATGACCGTCTCTCGCCGCCAGTTTCTGCTGGGGAGTGCTGCACTGGGCGGCAGCCTGATGCTGCCGGGGTTGATGAATAGCGCCTGGGCCGCGGGTTCCGACGCGCCGGAGAAAAAGGAAATTCGGGTCGGGTTTATTCCGTTGACGGACTGCGCCTCGGTCGTGATGGCGGCAGTGAAAGGTTTCGATAAGAAATATGGCATCACAATCGTTCCCAGCAAAGAAGCCAGTTGGGCTGCGGTACGCGACAAGCTGGTGTCAGGCGAGCTGGATGCGGCCCACATTCTGTACGGCCAACTGTACGGTCTGCAAATGGGGCTGTCCGGGGCGCAGAGCAACATGGCAGCGCTGATGACGCTCAACCAGAACGGACAAGGGATCACGCTGGCAAACCAACTGCGTGAAGCCAACGTCACGGATCTCGCCGCGCTGCAAAAATATATCGCCGCCAGTCCGGCTGGCACTTATACCTTCGCACAAACCTTCCCAACCGGTACGCACGCCATGTGGCTCTATTACTGGCTGGCTTCCGCCGGAATTCATCCGTTGAACGACGTGCGCACCGTCGTGGTGCCGCCGCCGCAGATGGTGATGAACATGAAGATTGGCAATATGGTCGGCTACTGCGTCGGCGAGCCGTGGAACCAGCGTGCCATCAGCGAAAAAATCGGTTTTACCGCCGCCACCTCGCAAGACATTTGGCCGGATCACCCGGAAAAAGTGCTGGGTACCCGCGCTGACTGGGTAAACGCCAACCCGCATAGCGCCCGCGCGCTGACCGCCGCGATTCTCGATGCCTCGCGCTGGATTGATGCCTCGGACGACAACCGCCGCGAAACGGCAGGCGTCGTTGCCGGACGCGCGTACATCAATGCCAAAGAAGAAACCATCGTCGGACGCATGCTGGGCCAGTACGAAAACGGACTGGGGAAAAGCTGGAAAGACGAACACGCGATGCGTTTCTACCACGACGGTTCAGTGAACTACCCGTACCTGTCCGACGGCATGTGGTTCCTCACTCAGCACAAACGCTGGGGCTTGCTCACCGAAGAGCCGGACTATCTGGCCGTCGCGAAGCAGGTTAACCGCATTGATATCTACAAGCAGGCGGCCGAGGCCGTGGGGAACGTGCCGTTGCCCGGTAGCGACATGCGCAGCAGCGTGCTCATCGATGGCCGTCGCTGGGATGGTAGCGATCCAGCGGGTTATGCCAACAGTTTTAGCGTGAAGAAATAAGTGAGGTTGATGATGAAAAACCAGGCCCAGGTCATTCCAATTACCGCGGATAACGCCCCGGAAACCGTACGCAGCGCCGACATTACGCCGCTGCCAACTAAACCCGTAACGCCCGCAAAAGCGCCGGCAGCTCCTGCTTTTGCCTACCGCTTGCTGCTGCGTAAGCTGTTTCAGCAACTTTTCCCTGCGGTTCTCGGACTGGGGCTGCTGGTTGCGGTCTGGCAGATTGCCGCGCTCAACAGCGAAAACTTCCCGACGCCGTGGACGACCTGGCTTGCGGCGCTCAGCCTCTTTGCCGACCCGTTTTACATCGCGGGGCCGAACGATCAGGGCATTGGCTGGAACGTATTGGCTTCGCTGCAACGTGTGGGTATCGGCTTCGGGCTGGCGGCACTGGTCGGCATTCCCGCTGGCTTCCTGATTGGTCGTTTTACCTTTCTGGCCAACATGCTTAATCCGATCATTTCGCTGCTGCGTCCGGTCAGTCCGCTAGCGTGGTTGCCTATCGGCCTGCTGCTGTTCCAGCGTGCCGAACCGGCATCCAGTTGGACCATTTTTATCTGTTCTATCTGGCCGATGATCCTCAATACCGCCGAAGGCGTGCGCCGTATCCCGCAGGATTACCTGAACGTGGCGCGCGTCCTGAAGCTCTCCGAATTCACCATCATGCGCAAGATTCTGCTGCCTGCGGTGCTGCCTAACGTATTGACCGGCGTGCGCCTGTCGATTGGTGTCGCCTGGCTGGTGATTGTGGCGGCGGAGATGCTGACCGGCGGCGTCGGTATCGGCTTCTGGATTTGGAATGAGTGGAACAACCTGAATGTGGAAAACATCATCATCGCCATCGTGGTGATTGGCGTTATCGGCCTGCTGCTTGAGCAGGGACTGGTGTGGATTGCTAACCGTTTCAGCTATGACAACCGCTAAGGAGCCGACGATGCGTACAACACCGATTATTCAAGTGCAGCAGGTGAGCCAGCGTTTCAATACCGCCAGCGGGGAGTTTCTGGCGCTGGATCAGGTGAGTTTTGATATTCACACGGGTGAGACGATCAGCCTGATCGGCCATTCCGGCTGCGGCAAGTCCACGTTATTGAACCTGATTGCCGGCCTGACACTGCCGAGCAGCGGCGGCCTGCTGTGTGACAACCGTGAAATCGACGGCCCGGGGCCGGAGCGCGGCGTGGTCTTTCAGAACCACTCGCTGCTGCCGTGGCTGACCACTTACGAAAACGTCGCGCTGGCGGTACGACAGGTGTTTCGCGGTCAGATGAGCAAACGCGAAATGCACGAATGGATTACCCACAATCTTGAACTGGTGCATATGGAGCACGCGCTGAACAAGCGGCCGAATGAGATCTCCGGCGGGATGAAGCAGCGTGTAGGGATTGCCCGCGCGCTGGCCATGAAGCCGAAAGTCCTGCTGATGGATGAACCGTTCGGCGCGCTGGATGCGCTGACCCGCGCACATCTTCAGGATGCGGTGATGGAGATTCAGCAGCGGTTGCAAACCACGATTGTGCTGATTACGCACGACGTTGACGAAGCGGTGCTGCTGTCGGATCGCGTGCTGATGATGACCAACGGTCCCGCGGCGACGGTCGGTGAAATCATGAAAGTCGAGCTGGAACGTCCACGTTCGCGCGTCACGCTGGCTGACGATCCACGCTACCACCACTACCGTCAGCAGGTGCTGCATTTCTTATATGAAAAACAGCCTAAAGCAGCCTGACAGCGAGGCCGGAACGATGATGAAACCGCATCTGATTGTGATTGGTAACGGGATGGCGAGTGCGCGATTCGTCGATGTGCTACGCCAACTGGCCGCAACGCGCTACCGCATTACCGTGATTGGTGATGAACCGCGCGCCAGCTATAACCGCATCCTGCTGTCGCCAGTATTGAGTGGCGAGAAAGCGTTTACGGATACGCTGCTGACGCCTGCGGCTATCGACGACGATGCGGCGCTGCCGGTGAATTATCTCCTGGGTGAGCGGGTTACGCATATTGATCGCCAGCAGCGTGAGGTGACAACGACGCAACGGCAGCTGCATTACGATCATCTGGTGTTGGCGACCGGTTCCACGCCGTTTATGCCGCCGATGCCCGGTATCGATCTGGCAGGCGTGTGCGGCTTCCGCACGCTGGATGATGTCGAGCTGATGTTGGCGACGATTCGTCGGTCCGTTCCTGCGGTGGTGATTGGCGGCGGTTTGCTCGGCATTGAAGCGGCAGCGGCGCTGCAACTGCGCGGGGCTGACGTCACGCTGCTGCATCGCGGTCCGGTTCTGATGGAGCGCCAACTGGATGCCACGGCGAGCGACCTGCTGTGTGACAGCCTGCGTGCTCGCGGTATTGCCTGTGAGACCGATGTGCAGGTCGTCGCGCTGCACGGCGATGAAAAAGGCGTCACGGCTGTTGCGTTGGCAGATGGCCGTACTATTCCGGCCGGGTTGGTGGTGGTGACCGCGGGGGTGATTCCCGCGAGTCAACTGGCGCGCGACTGCGGCTTACCCTGTAACCGCGGCGTACTGGTGGACGGACAGTTGCAAACTGCTGATCCGTATATCAGCGCAATCGGCGAATGTTGTGAACTCAATGGCGAAACCTTCGGGCTGGTTGCCCCGTGTTTCGCCCATGCCACGCTGGTGGCACAGCGCCTGGCCGGACACACACCGAAAGACTATCAGCGTGAACAGGCGGCAACGCGGCTGAAAGTCACGGGAATTGGCGTGGTCAGCGGCGGCGATATTAACGTGGCACCGGATGATGAGGTGTACACCCTTTTTGATCCGCAGACGCAGCACTACCGCCGTTTGCTACTGCGCGACGGGCGGCTGAGCGGTGTTCTGCTGTATGGCGACACTGACGACAGCCAGCGCCTGCTGGCCGCGATGGAGAGCACGACAGCGGGCGAGATGACTCCGCCTGCCTCGCTGCTTTTCGGCCTTTCTTCCCCTGATTCTGACCCACAGCCTGAAGCTGTAAGGATTCCTGTCATGAGCAAACCTATTTTGGTGGTCGTCGGCCACGGTATGGTCGGCCACTATTTTCTTGAACAGCTGGTTGAACGCGACCTGCATCAGCATTACCACATTGTCGTATTTGGTGAAGAACGCCATGAAGCCTATGACCGCGTTCACCTCTCCGAGTATTTTTCCGGCCGCAGCGCCGCCTCTTTGTCACTGGTAAAAGACGGCTTTTTTGCCGAGAGCGGCATTGAGCTGCGCAGCGCCAGTGAGATCGTGGCGATCGACCGTGAACGTCAATGCGTGTGCGACGCGCAGGGGAGGGAAACCGCCTACGACAAGCTGGTGCTGGCGACCGGCTCTTATGCCTTTGTTCCGCCGATTCCCGGCAATACGCGCCCCGGCTGTCTGGTTTATCGCACGTTGGACGATCTGGACGCGATTGCCGCACAGGCGAAAAAGGGCAAGTCTGGCGTGGTGATTGGCGGTGGCCTGCTGGGGCTGGAAGCGGCAAACGCCCTGCGTCAGTTGGGGCTGGACACCCATGTGGTGGAGTTTGCGCCGCGCCTGATGGCGGTGCAGCTTGATGACGGCGGAGCTGCGATGCTGCGGCGCAAAATTGAAGCGCTGGGCGTACAGATTCATCTCAGTAAAGAAACACGCGAGATCACCGACGGTGAGCAGGCGTTGCATCGCCTCTGCTTTGCTGACGGCAGCGTATTGGAAACCGATCTGGTGCTGTTTTCTGCCGGGATTCGCCCACGTGACAAGCTGGCAGACAGCTGCGATTTAGAGAAAGGGCCGCGCGGTGGCATCGTGATTGACGACCGCTGCCAGACCTCCGATGACGCAATTTTTGCTATTGGCGAGTGTGCGCTGTGGAAAGGCCAAATTTTTGGGCTGGTGGCACCGGGCTACCAGATGGCACGCAGCGTAGCGGATACGCTGGCGCAGCGCGATACGCCATTTACCGGTGCGGACATGAGCACCAAGCTGAAGCTACTGGGCGTTGAAGTCGCCTCGATTGGCGATGCACATGGGCGCACGGCGGGGAGCCAAAGCTACCAGTGGACGGACGGTCCGAATGAGGTTTACAAGAAAATTGTCGTCTCTGCCGACGGCAAGCGTTTACTGGGGGCGGTACTGATTGGCGACAGCAGCGATTACAGCACGTTGCTGCAAATGATGCTTAACGATATGCCGTTGCCTAAACAGCCGGAAGGGTTGATTTTGCCTGCGCGTTCTGGCGATGCGCCGAAAGGATTGGGCGTGGCGGCATTACCAGCTAGCGCACAGATTTGCTCCTGTCATAACGTCAGCAAAAGCGATATCTCGGCGGCGGTGGCGGGCGGCTGCGGCGAACTGGGCGCGTTGAAAACCTGCACCAAAGCGGGAACGGGCTGCGGCGGCTGTGTGCCGCTGCTGAAACAGGTGATGGAGTATGAACTGACACAACTGGGTGTCGAAGTGAAGAAGGACATTTGTGAGCACTTCGCCTATTCGCGTCAGGAGCTGTACCACCTGATTCGTGTGCATGAGATCCGCTCGTTCGACAGCCTCCTTGAGCGTTACGGCCACGGTTTAGGCTGCGAAGTGTGTAAGCCGCTGGTGGGGTCGATGCTGGCGTCCTGCTGGAATGATTATCTGCTGCAACCGCAGCACCTGCCGTTGCAGGATACCAACGATCGTTTCTTTGCCAACATCCAAAAAGACGGTACGTATTCCGTCGTGCCGCGCGTGCCGGCAGGGGAGATCTCGCCGGAAGGGCTGATCGCGATCGGTCAGGTGGCACAGCGCTATAACCTGTACACCAAGATCACCGGCGGTCAGCGCGTGGATTTATTCGGTGCGCGCCTGGAGCAGCTTCCAGAGATCTGGCGCGAGCTGATCGATGCCGGATTTGAAACCGGCCATGCCTACGGCAAATCGCTGCGTACTGTGAAATCTTGTGTGGGATCGACCTGGTGTCGCTATGGCGTGCAGGATTCCACTGGGCTGGCGATCCAACTGGAGCACCGTTACAAGGGGTTGCGTTCGCCGCATAAAGTCAAAATGGCGGTTTCCGGCTGTACCCGGGAATGTGCTGAGGCGCAAAGCAAAGATATCGGTGTGATTGCCACAGATAAAGGCTGGAATCTGTATGTGTGCGGCAACGGCGGCATGAAACCGCGCCATGCCGATCTCTTCGCCAGCGATCTGGATACGGAAACCCTGCTGCGCACCATCGATCGGGTCTTGATGTTCTATATCCGCACCGGCGATCGTCTCCAGCGTACCAGTACCTGGATGGATAATCTGGAAGGCGGTATCGACTATCTGCGTCAGGTTATTTTGGAAGACAGCCTGAATATCGGTGAAGAGTTAGATAAAGAGATGCAGCGCGTGGTAGATGCCTACCAGTGCGAATGGCAAACCACGCTGGAAAGCCCGGAACGTCTGGCGCTATTCCGCGGCTTCCTGAACAGCGATAGCCCGGATGAAGCGGTAGTGATGGTGCCAGAACGCGGACAGATCCGTCCGGCGCAGGATCATGAAAAAGCGGTCTCGCCAGAACCGGTTGCTCTGAAACCCGCCGCGCATGAGGCGGAATGGGTACAGGTGGCGACGCTGGGCGATATTCCGCGCCATGCCGGCATGGCGGCGCGCCTCGGACAGCAGCAGATCGCGCTGTTCCACCTGCCGAGTAGCGAGCAGCAGGTGTACGCGTTGGAAAACCACGAGCCGGGCAGTGGAGCGAATGTGCTGTCGCGTGGGTTGATCGGTGACGTGGCGGGTGAACCGGTGGTGATTTCACCGCTGTACAAGAAACGCTTTAAGCTGCGGGATGGTGTGAGCCCGGATGACAGCGCGCTGTACGTACGTGCCTGGCCGGTACGTGTGGAAGACGACGAGATTTGGGTATGCCGTCAACCGTTAGCCGTGCCTGAAGGCGTCGTGCTGGCAGACACTGCCATGGCGAAAGCATCATGAACGCGCGCGTCTGTCGGACAACCTGCCCCTATTGTGGCGTCGGCTGTGGCGTGCTGGCAGAACACGATGGGCAAGGTGCGGTAAAGATCAGCGGGGATCCCGCACATCCGGCGAACTTGGGCCGGCTGTGCGTCAAAGGCTCCGCGCTGGGAGAGACGCTGGATTTGAAAGGCCGGCTATTGTGGCCGCTCGTGGAAGGGCGTCGCGTTAGCTGGGATCGGGCGCTCGATACGGTAGCTGAACGGCTGCTGGCGACGATGCAGCAGCACGGCCCGCAGTCGGTGGCGTTTTATGGTTCAGGTCAGCTGTTGACGGAAGATTATTACGTCGCCAACAAGCTGATGAAGGGCTTTATTGGCGTCGCCAATATGGATACCAATTCGCGGCTGTGCATGGCATCTGCGGTGATCGGCTACAAGCGCGGGCTGGGGGCAGACGCTGTTCCCTGCAACTATGAAGATATCGAACTGGCGGATGTGGTGGTGCTGGTCGGTTCTAACACGGCCTGGGCGCACCCGGTGGTGTATCAGCGGCTGGTGCAGGCGAAACAGCAGCGGCCACAGATGCAGGTGGTGGTGATCGATCCTCGACGTACCGCAACCTGTGACATTGCCGATCTGCATTTACCGCTGCAACCCGGTAGCGATGCCGGGCTGTTCAACGGCCTGCTGCAGTGGATTGCACAAGATCCACGTATCGATCGCACCGAATTGGCCGAGCGTTTTTCCGGTGTAGAAGAGACATTACAGTCGGCGCAGACGTGGTCGGTGGCGCAGGTGGCGGAGTTCTGTCAGTTAGATGAAGCCGATATCGCACGTTTTTATCACCTGTTTAGCATGAGCGACAAAGTGGTCACGCTCTATTCGCAGGGCGTTAATCAATCGTCCTCGGGCAGTGATAAATGTAACGCGATCATCAATGCTCACCTGCTGAGCGGCAAAATCGGCGTGTCGGGTTCCGGCCCCTTTTCGATAACCGGACAGCCAAATGCGATGGGTGGGCGGGAAGTTGGCGGGCTGGCCAATCAACTTGCCAGCCATATGGGCTTTACGCCGCAGGATATCGAGCGCGTAGGGCGCTTCTGGCAGAGCGATAATGTGGCGACGCAGCCCGGCCTGAATGCGGTGGAGCTGTTTCGCGCGGTTGAACGCGGCGATATTAAAGCGGTGTGGATTATGGGCACCAATCCTGTGGTGTCGATGCCGGATGCTGACCGGGTGAAACAGGCGCTGGAACGCTGCCCGCTGGTGATCGTCTCCGAAGTGATGCGCCACACCGATACCGCAGAAACCGCTGATATCTTACTGCCTGCGTTGGGCTGGGGAGAAAAAGACGGCACGGTAACCAATTCCGAACGCCGGGTGTCTCGTCAGCGAGCCTTTCTGCCTGCGCCGGGGGAAGCCAAAGCCGACTGGTGGATGTTGAGTCAGGTGGCGCAACGTATGGGGTTTGCCGAGGCATTTGCTTATCAGCATCCGGCAGAGATCTTTCGTGAACATGCGGCGCTGTCTGGATTTGAGAATAACGGTAGTCGCGCGTTTGATATCAGCGGGCTGGCGACGCTCAGCAATCAGCAGTGGCAGCAGTTGGAACCGATACAGTGGCCGGTGAATGCGACATACCCACACGGGCGCGCTCGACTGGGTGACGATGGCCGATTCTGGCACGCCGATGGCAAAGCGTGTCTGGTGGCGGTCACGCCGTCGTTGCCGCAAAGCCCGTGGAGCGCGGCGTATCCGCTAATGCTGAACACGGGGCGTATTCGCGATCAGTGGCACACCATGACGCGTACGGGCAAAGCGGCTCGGCTGATGCGGCATATCAGCGAACCTTACTGCGAGCTGCATCCACAGGATGCGCAGACGCATGATATTCAGGCGGGCGATCTGGTACGCCTGTCGTCGGTGCACGGTTGGATGTTGGCGCGGGCGCGGATTGACGCCGGACAGGTGCGCGGTAGCGTGTTTGTGCCGATGCATTGGAATCAGCAGTTCAGCGCTCAGGCTCGGGCTGACAGTTTAGTGGCGCCGATTACCGATCCGTATTCCGGCCAGCCAGAAAGCAAGCACAGCCGGGTGCGTATCCAGCGTTGGCACACAGCCTGGCAGGCAGCGCTGTTTTTTGCTGACGAGCCACCTACTGCGCTATTAACGTTACCCGCAGAGCATGACGTTCTACCGCCGCCTGCCACCTACTGGAGCAAAGTGCCTCATGAGGGCGTGACGCAGTATCTGTTTGCCGACCGCGTGCCGGTAGACGATTGGCAGGCATGGCTGGCCGAACATTATGGGTTGGAAAACATGCAGTGTCAGGTTGCACAGGGTAACGGCGTATTTCACCTGATTGGCTGGCGTGATGGCCGTGTGGTGTTGGCTTGCTATGTCAGTGCACAGGCGCTGCGTATCGACAGCGATGCGGTGTGTCAGGCGTTTACCACTCCACCGCAGCTCCCGCACGAACGCCATGCGTTACTGGCGGGGCAGGCACCGCAGGGGCAGGTGACGCAAGGGGCGACGATTTGCAGTTGCTATAGCGTCGGTGAAGCGATCATCGTCGGCGCGATTCGTAAAGGCTGCCACAGCGTGGCAGCGCTAGGCGGCACGCTGAAATGTGGGACCAACTGCGGTTCCTGTATCCCCGAACTGAAAGCGTTATTGAGCCAGCATGTGCCGATAACGGTCAATGAATTGAAAAAAGCAGGTTGAGCGCTACGGCGTAATGAGGTGTGACATGATGACAACACAATCAATATTGGCGCAGGGCCAACGGCGTCAGCCTGTACTCGGCGGTGAAATCTGGCTGGTAGGTGCAGGGCCGGGTGATGCAGAACTGCTGACGCTGAAGGCGCTGCGGGCAATCCAGCAGGCGGATGTGGTGGTCTACGATCGGCTGGTGTCGGCGGAGATTATGGATTTGGTGCCGGAGCAGGCGTTGTGCATCGATGTCGGAAAAACGCGCGGCTGTCACCGTTTGTCACAGGAAAAAATCAATCAGCTGTTGGTCGAACTGGCGCAGGCCGGGCAGCGGGTGATTCGTCTGAAAGGCGGTGACCCGTTTATTTTTGGGCGCGGTGGCGAAGAGATGGATTATGCCCAACAGGCCGGAATTGTCTGCCACGTCGTACCCGGTATTACCGCCGCGACAGGCTGTGCGGCGGCCGTAGGGCTACCGCTGACGCACCGGGCTTGTGCGCAGTCGGTGCGCTTCGTGACCGGTCATTCGCGTGATGGCGAACCGCAATTGGACTGGCCGACGCTGGCGGACAGCCAGCAAACGCTGGTGTTCTATATGGGGCTGAGCCACAGCAGTCGGCTATGTCAGCGCTTGATCGAGCACGGGCTGTCCGCGCAGACGCCCGTCGCGATTATCGAACGCGGTACTCAGCCGGATCAGCGGTTATTGACTGCAACACTGGCGACCTTACCGGCACTGCTGGCACGTTATCAGCCACAGTCGCCTAGCCTGCTGGTGGTCGGCGATGTCGTCCGCTTCTGTCGTCATCCGGCGCTGCACGTCGACGCTGCGCCTGCACGCTTGATGATGGAAAAGCATGAAGCCGCCTGACGGCAACGGCTCTCTGCCTACAATCAGCGCCTCGACATAAATCGGTTTTTCTTCGAGGCGCTTTCCACTTTCTACGCGGTTTTCTGCTTTATTGTCGTGTCCCCGTTACCCTCCCTACTGAATTTTCAGTCATGGTCTACAGGGAAGGGGACGAGATGCCATCGCATGATGCGATCTTCAAACAGTTTTTAAGCGATATCGCAGTCGCACGGGATTTTCTGACGATTCATCTGCCGGATGAAATCCGCAAACGCTGTGATTTCAGCACGCTGCAATTGGAATCCGCATCGTTTATTGATGAAAAGCTGCGTGCGCGGATATCGGACGTGCTGTACTCACTGCGCACCACCGCAGGCAAAGGGTATATTTACTGTGTGATTGAACACCAAAGTCGCCCGGAAAAGCAGATGGCTTTCCGGCTGCTGCGCTATTGTCTGGCTGCTATGCAGCAACATCTGGATCAGGGACACGATCGCTTACCGTTGGTGGTGCCGCTGCTGTTTTACCATGGCAGAGCGCGTCCTTATCCTTACAGCCTCCGCTGGCTGGACAGCTTCGCCGATCCCGTACTGGCACAAGCGCTGTATGAACAGCCTTTCCCACTGGTGGATTTAACCGTCATGCCGGACGATGAGATTCGCACGCACCGACGTATGGCGTTACTGGAACTGGTACAGAAGCATATTCGTACCCGTGATATGCTGGAGTTGGCGCGTGAGATTGGGTTACTATTTGAACGCTGGTCGGTGCCGCTGACGCAGCGTCGTGCGCTGTTATTTTATATTGCACAGGCGGGAAACACATCCAAACCCGCAGATTTCATTGACGCACTGGCAGCACCGCTATCAACCGGTCAGGAGGACATTATGACGATTGCAGAACAATTGAAAAAAATGGGATTCGAGGAAGGAATCCAACGCGGTATTCAGCAAGGATTAGCACAAGGATTGGTGCAGGGCATTGAACAAGGGATGAAAAGCAGTGCCAGACAAATTGCCCGTAATTTATTGCTAACGGGAATGGATAAGAACAGCGTGCAGCAGGTCACTCAGCTTGAAAACGAAGAGCTGGAGCAACTGGTCACCGCTATCCTGCATGACACACAGCATTGATACTGTATTAAACAATACCGTATTAAAAGATACCGTACTAAAAACCGAGCGCTGCTGATGCCTTTATAAGAAAAGGTCAGTCAGGCAACGCTCACGTCTTTCGTTAACGGCGCTTTTAGCTTTTGCGTACTCGCGCCGTCAGCCCTTTCAGGAAGTAGCGGATCACCTGATCGCCGCAGGTGCGATAGTTTTTATGATCGGGCGCGCGCATCATCGCGGTGACTTCCGGTACTGAGATGCGGAAATTCTGTGCCAGCAGGATCGCCTGAATATCATCCGTTTTTAATGAAAACGCGACACGCAGCTTTTTCAGAATAATATTGTTGGTCATCTTGCGCTCAAACTGCGGCGCAGGCTGGTTTTCATCTTGTCCACGTTTTTGCAGAATCAGCCCGTTCAGGAAATAACTCATCACGATGTCTGGGCAAGGTTGATAACCTTCTTCCCCTTCCTTTTTGACGTAGCTCGCCAACTGCTGGGGAGGGACGGTCATCTCCACCAGTGCCAGGATCTTCAGCAGGTGGTCATTATTCAAATTCAGCATATAGCGCACGCTGCGCAGGACATCGTTATTCATCATTACGGAAGGGGTCTCGCCGTTCGTCTTGGTACAAAACGCACAGTATAAAGGGAACGGCGGAGAAATGCAGAAACGATCGTGGAATTAGTGAAACGTCTCCCGTCCGGTAAAGTGCCCAACCCAGCCTTCTGGATTAGTAAAAATACGGATCGCGACAAAATCAGGAAATTCGCCACAGTCAAACCAGTGCGGCGTGTTGGCGGGAACGCGTAAGAGATCGCCTGCCTCACAGGTAAGCTGGAAAACCTGCTCGCCAATCGGCACAAAGAAGCTTCCGCTGCCGCGCACAAAGAAGCGCACTTCATCTTCACTATGGGTATGTTCCTGAAGAAATTTTTCCCGCAGTGCCAGTCTCTCAGCATGATCCGGTGTCAGGCTGATCACGTCGGCAGAGGTGTAGCCCTCCTGCTGTTTGAGACGTTCAATGTCGGCCTGGTACTGAGCCAAAATGGTTTCGTTGCTGGCGTCTAACGGTGGTGCATCGGTCTGCCAGTGCTCTAGCTGGATCCCGGCGCTGGCGAGCAGGGAAGCGATGTCAGTAAACGTGGTGAGTTGCTGGACGGGTTGCGTGATCTGTGGACGGTGGTAAATCGCTAGCGTTGTCATGTCTGCTTTTCCCTTGGGTATAGAAGAACCTTAACCATTCCCTTTATAGGGACAAAAAACAAGATGCATTTTTTATAACTTATTCCTGTAAATTCAATAAGTAAAAATCGCTACATCTGTTTATCAATGCTATTTCTATTTAATCACTAGCCATTATCATTTTTGTTATTTCGATTTAACTTTTCCCGTTGCTAATCTCTTTCCCTGCTAATAATTTTATAAAAATCGGGATAAAAATGATGAAGACTCGCTTTTCTCGTCTCGCTGCGTGCGTGCTGGCTACAGGGGTAATGACCTCGGTTCAGGCAGCGGATGAGACACTGTCATTGAAGGGAAAAACCATTGGCGTTGCCGTAGTGGGAACACAGCACTTTTGGGACCGTGAGGCCTACAAAGGGGCGACCGAAGAAATTGAGAAACTTGGTGGGCAGGTTGTGGGCGTGGATGGGGGGCGTGATAATCAGGTTCATGCCAATAATCACGATATCCTGCTGGCGCGCAAGGTTGATGCCGTGATCAGTATTCTCGGCGACAGCGCGGTAGAGCCGAAGTTTAAAGCGCTGCGTGAGGCAAAGATTCCGGTTTTTACCGTCGATCATGTCTCGTCTTACTCCATCAATAACACAACGTCAGATAACTACGCGATCGGTTCGACGATTGGGCGCTATACGGCGGATGCGCTGGGCGGAAAGGGGAACATCGCGGTTTTCAACGCCTTCTCCAACGCGCTGCGCATCTGCGGTATTCGCTATGACCTGTGGAAATACGTTTTGCAGGATTATCCGGGGATCAAAATCATTCAGCCTGAGCTGGCCGAACAATATTCCAACTCGCCGGAAGATGCGCGTAAGAAAACCCTTGAGCTGCTGAGCCAGTACCCGAAAGGCACGTTGGATGCAATCCACGTTGCCTGCTGGGATCAACCAGCCATCGGCGTGGTGCAGGCATTGGAGGAAACGGGGCGTGACAAGGACGTGAAGGTCACGGCGATTGATGCCGGGCCAGAAACGCTGGAAATTATGGCGGAAAAAGGCAGTCCGTTTGTTGCCAACGTTGCGCAGCAGCCGCGTCTGATTGGCACCACGTCGGCGAAAAACGTCGCACGCTATTTTGCGGGTGCCACGCTGCTGCCGCAGACGTTTGTACCCGTCTTGCCTGTCAAAGGGGAGGCGGAAGCCAAGGCGGTCTATAAACAGCTTGGCTATGGCGAACTGAAATAGCCTATGGTGGGATATCACTCAGCCCCGTCGCCGTCCGGCGGCGGTCTGGCAATGACGCACATCAGCAAGCAGTTTGCAGGGATTCCCGCACTGGACAATGTTTCGTTAATGGTTCGGCCGGGAGAAATTCTCGGCCTGATCGGGGAAAACGGCGCGGGGAAATCGACCTTAATCAAGGTGCTGGCTGGCGTTTATGCCGCAGATGGCGGCGAGATCGCTGTCGATGGGCAGCGGTTGAGCGCTGTGACGCCCGCGGTGATCCACGCGCACGGCATTCGTTTTATCCATCAGGAACTGCATCTGATTCCCCATTTTACCGTGGCGGAGTCGGTGTTTCTCGGTCAGGAACGAGTGAACCGCTGGCGAGGCGTCGATCGTCGGGCGATGCTGCGTGAAACGGAACAGTTTTTTCAGCACACATTCAATTTATCGATAGACGCCAATCGGCTCATCCGGGAGTTAAGTCTGGCGGAACGCAAACTGGTGCAGGTCGCACGAGCGCTGATCGACGGCAAGGCGCGGCTGGTGGTGTTTGATGAACCGACGGCACCGCTGGAAGCACGAGAAGCCACGCAGCTACTGCATACGCTCCAGACGCTGAAACAGCGCGGTATTGCGATTATCTATGTCTCTCACTATCTCAATGAAATTGCGGATATTTGCGATCGCGTTACCGTGTTACGCAATGGTAAGGGCGTGACGACGCTGGACGATCCTGCGACGAAGGATATCGACGGAATGATTCGTCTGATGGTGGGGCGAGAGATTGCCAGCCTGTTTGACGGGAAGCGCAAGACAGAGAAAAGCGGTACGCCGTTGCTACAGGTTGAACAGCTCACGGATCGGCAGCATTTTCAGCCAATCCGTTTTCAGGTGGCGGCGGGAGAAATTGTTGGCATTGCGGGGTTGTTAGGATCGGGACGTGAGGCGCTGATTGATGCGCTCTATGGCATTACGCCCGCCCGTGAAGGACATATTACGATCGAGGGTCAGACGCTGCGCCCGCGTTCTCCAGTACAGGCCATCGCGCAGCGGATGGCGCTGGTGCCGCGCGATCGTCGTCACGATGGGCTGATTTTACCGCTATCCGTGGCGGACAATATCAATCTGGCTTCCTTGCCCGCTGTCGCCTGGCGCGGTTGGCTGCGGCGTAAGCAAGCTGTAGCGCAGGCGAACCATCTGGCGCAGACGCTGGATATCCGGCCGCGCGATGTCAGCGTGCCCGTGCGCAATTTAAGCGGCGGTAACCAGCAGAAGGTGATACTGGCGCGCTGGCTAAAGACCGATACCCGGCTGCTTATTCTTGATGAACCGACGCTGGGGGTTGATATTGGCGCGAAAGCAGAAATCTATCAGCTTACCCGGCAGCTCGCGGCAGAAGGGCGGGCCGTTATCGTTTCTTCCAGCGATGACGGTGAACTTCTGGGGCTGTGCGATCGCATTCTGGTGATGTGGCGCGGTGAACTCATCGCTGATGTGCCGACGGAACACCTCTCGCTGGATAGCCTGCTGACGTTGACCAGCAGCGGTCGCATGCAGGAGGCGGTATGACTCGTGTCTTACAATCCCTCCGAGTGACGCCGCGTTTAGCCGGGTTTTTTAATCATATACCCTTAGTGCTGTTTGCGGCACTGCTGCTGTTCCTCTGCCTGAGCGCACCTTATTTTCTCAGCTGGCAAAATATCACCATTATTTTACGCCAAAGTGCGCCGCTAGCGATCTTGTGCTTCGGGCTGGTCTGCGTCATTACGGGCGGCGGTGACGATGTTGTCTCCGGCGGTATCGATCTCTCGCTGCCTGCGATTGCGGTACTTGCCGTGGCGATAATCAGCGACGGTTTGACGAACGCAGGGTTCAGCTACCCGTGGTTGATTGCGCTGGTGGCAGGAGCTGCGCTACTGGCAGGGGCGGTGAATGCCGCGCTGGTGGTGGCGATTCGGCTACCGCCGCTATTGGCGACATTAGCCTGCTCCGTGGCGGTTATCGGGCTCACCAATTTACTGACTCAGCAGCGGCGCATCAGCGTGAGCGATCCGGTGATTGTGGCGTTTCGCGATAGCAGCCTGCTAGGGTTGCCGCTGGCGGTCTGGTTCATGCTGCTGGTCTTCCTCTTGTTTCAATTTCTCGTTCACCATAGCCGCTGGGGCCAGCATTTGCAGGCCGCGGGCGGAAACCGCGAAGCGGCGCAACTGTCAGGCATTTCCCATACGCCGCTGGTTATCGGTTCGTATTTGCTAGGGGCGCTGGCGGCGGCGCTGGCCTCGCTGACGCTGGTGGCGCAAGGATCGGGCAGTTCTCCCGGCACGGCAGAACCACTGTTGCTGGAGATGGTATTGGCGACGTTTCTTGGTGCGGCGTTTTCACGCCGTCGGGTGGTCACCATCTGGGGGGCATTGCTGGGTACGCTGCTGGTGAACGCCCTGTCGAACGGTCTGGCGCTGCTGCGAGTTGATATCTTCTGGGTCGGCGCGATTAAGGGCGTACTGATTCTGGTGGTGCTCGCCGCCGCCTCGCTACGCAGGCAAAGGAGTCACGCGTGAAACCTTCTTCTTTGGCGGTGCAGCCTACGCTGCCGGGCGGCAGACTGGGGCTGTCGTTCTTTATTCGTTATGGTTTTCTGGTCATTCTGCTGGCTTTTCTGGTGTTTTTCTCGCTGCAAAACCCGATATTTTTGACGTTAGGTAACTGGGGAAATCTGCTGCAGGGCAGTGCGGTGCTGCTGATTGTGGCTCTGGCTATGACGCTAGTGGTGACCGCAGGTGGGATCGATCTGTCCGTGGGCGTTGCGCTGGATTTTGGTGCCGCCTTCGCGCTGGTGGCACTCAAAGTCTATGGCTTGCCGTGGCAGGCAGCGGTGTTGGCAGCATTAGCGGGAGGCGCACTGATTGGTTTGCTTAACGCGGTGCTGATTATTCACTGCCGCATTAAGCCGTTTTTGGCAACGCTCGGGACGTGGTTTATCGGTAGTAGCATCGAACGCATTTACACCGAGGGCGGCGGGCCGATCGCTTACCGTCGGATGGCACCGCAGTACCATGATTTGGCCGTTAGCGATCTGTGGGGCGTTCCGGTGCCGATCGTGATTGTGGCGGTGCTGTGGCTTGCCTATTACCTGTTTTTTGAACGGACGATTGCCGGTAAACGTATTCATGCGATGGGCTTGAATGCGCCAGCGGCGCTGATTGCCGGCGTTAACGTGCGGCGCACGATGTTCTGGCTGCTGATTGTCACGTCGGTGACGTGCGCTATCGGTGGCGTGGTGTTATCCGCCAATCTGCGTCAGTTTACGCCGCTGGCCGGACAGGCTTACCTGATGGACGCGATTGCCGCGGTGTTCATCGGCACCGCGTTCCACGCGCAGGGGCGACCCAACGTGGCGGGGACGCTAATTGGCGTGCTGTTTCTCGGTATGATCGCCAACGGTTTGAACCTGATGGGGCTGAATTTTATCGTCAAAGATGCGCTGAGCGGCGTGATTTTAGTGCTGGCGCTGGCGCTCTCTTTCCTGCAAGGGCGACTGCGTCAGCGGCAATAATGAATCGACCACGAATAAAAAAACAGAATGTGAAGAAGGAGCGAGCGTGAGCCAATTTGATGCGGTTTTTGTTGGATTAACCATTCTGGATGTTGCCGGTCGGCCGGTGACCGGTTTACCCGAAGGCGGCGGTGTACACTTTATCGATGAAATTCGCCTTAATCCCGCCGGTACAGCCAGCGGTGCGGCGATGAATGCCGCCATCGGTATCCGCACCGCGACGGCAGCTTGCCTCGGTGAAGATGAGAAAGCCGATTTTATTCTGGCAACCTATCGCAAGTTGGGCATCGACTGTTCGCTGGTACAGCGAACGACGGCGGCATCGACCTCCGCGACCATTCTGACCATTCGGCCGGACGGTGAACGTCCTGCGCTGCACTATCGCGGGGCGTCAGATCACCTGTTCATCGACGAGCAGGACTTTGACGCCGTGTGCAATGCACGTTTCTTACACCACGGCGGTACGGGTCTGCTGGCGAAAATGGATCAGGGACAGAGCGCGCGTCTGCTTCGACACGCTAAAGCTAAAGGGCTGACGACCAGTTTCGATCTGATTGCGCCAAATGCGGAGACGCTGTCGCTGCTGACGCCACTGCTGCCAGATGTCGACTACTTTATGCCGTCGCTGGACGAGGCCGCGTTTATCTCCGGCCTGACTACACCAGCGGAGATTGCAGCTTTCTTTCTCGATCGCGGCGTCGGCACCTGTATTTTCAAAGCGGGTGCCGCCGGATCTTACGTGTTCGGTCAGGATGTCACGCTGCACATTCCCGCCTATCGCGTGGCGGTATCGGACACGACCGGGTGCGGCGATAGCTACTGCGGTGGCTTTATTGCCGGCCTGGCAAAAGGCTGGGATCTGGAGCAGGCCTGCCAGCTCGGTTCGGCTGTTTCAGGGCTGGTTGCCACCGGATTGGGTTCTGATGCGGGCGTGATTGACTGGGAGCATACGCTGAAGTTTATGGCAGAAGCGCCTACCTATTAAGAGACGTTGATCTACCAGATTAGTGCCGCGTCTATTTCCATTCGTAAAGCAGCGGTTCGCCGCGAATAAACCGCTGCAGGTCGGCGGCGATCATCGCGGTGTGTTTCACCAGCGTCTCCCGCGTCGCGCCGGCAATGTGCGGCGTGAGTACCACGTTATCAAATTCGGTAATGAACGGGTGATGACGCCAGAGCGGCTCGCTGTCGTAAACATCAAGTGCGGCACCCGCCAGCCACTTTTCGCGTAGCGCCGCGATCAGATCGGCTTCGACAATAACGGCAGCACGCGAGGTGTTGATCAGATAGGCCGAGGGGCGCATGGTTCTGAGTCTGTCGAGGTTGACCAGCCCTTTGGTCTGCGGCGTGCTGTTCAGATGCAGGCTGACGAAATCGGACTGCGAAAACAGCGCGTCCAGCGTAGTCTTGCGAATGCCCGGCTCGTCGATCTCTTCGGCGGCGACATACGGATCCGCTATCAGCAATTGCATACCGAAGGCACGCGCCAGCTTCCCGACCCGATGACCAATACTGCCATAGCCGATGATGCCGAGCGTCTTATTACGCAGTTCACCGCCTTTGAAAACCTCATACGGGCTGTGTTTGTCTACGTCCCACACCACATCCTGCCGTAGCCCGTCCTGCGTTTGTAGCGCGGTGTCGGTTTCACGCGTGAATTCGCCGCGCTTCAGGGCGCTATGGGCCTGAGGGATGTGGCGGGTGGCATTCAGCATCAGCGCCAGCGTTAATTCTGCTGCGGCATCGGCATTGCGTCCGGGTGTGTAAAGCACCGGAATACCCCGGCGGCGTGCGGCCTCGATATCGATGTTGACCGGATTGGCGCGTGTACAGGCGATAAGCCGCAGGTGGGGGCACGCCTCAATGACGCGGGCGGTAATATCGTCATAGCTGGTGACGATGACGTCGGCGTTCTCCGCCAGTCGAATCAGCGCCGCTTCGCTCAGTTTGGGCTGACCGATGGCCCAGCCGTCTACCACCAATTCCCCCAGTGCCTGAAAGGCATCAAGGCTGCCGCCATATTCGGCGGTAAATACGATCTTCATGAGGCAAGACTTTCCTGTGAGGTAGGAGGCGTGTGCGAACGCGCCGCGTTGTGATTGTCGAGTGCATTAAGTGCCAGAGCCCGAGCCTGCCAGAGCGGCTGTAGCTGGTCGCGTAGTTGGCGAAAAACCGGAAACAGTGTTTGATACTGCCGATGGGCGTCGGCATCAGGGAGAAACGTTGACGCCTGTGCGTTGACGGCAGGAACCATGTTGGCACTTTCTCCGATGGACAGAGCGGCAAGGCGTGCAGCACCGCATGCGCTCATTTCCTTAACCGAACTGGCGATCACCCGCCGCCCGGTGCAGTCCGCGATGATTTGCAGCCAAATCGCTGAGGCGGCTCCGCCACCGGCGATGTAGAGATCGCCGTGGGCAGGGTAGCCGCTAAGCGAATCGGTAATCGCGTAGGCGAGCCCCTCAAAGATCGCGCGCAGCAAATGCGCGTTAGTGGTGGACTGCTCGATACCAAAAAATCCCGCTCGGGCCGAGGTGCTGTAAAACGGTGCGCGCTCGCCATTAAGGTAAGGCTGATAGAAAACGCCGCCGCTGCCAGGCGGTACGCGGGCAATGCGTGCGTTGATGGTCTGAAAATCGGCATCGTCAGCCAGCGTGCTCAGCGCCCAGTCAATATTCGGTGTGCCGGACTGCATCGCGAACAGGTTGAGATAGTGGCCCGGCCAGGCGTGCGCGACAAACCGGGTTTGCAGGCTTACCTGCGTTAAACCACGGCACACAATGCCGGTGCAGCAGGTGGTGCCGAGAATGGTGAAAATGTCGCCGTCGTGAATAGCGCCGATACCCAGCGCGGCGGCAGACACATCCAGTGCGCCTGCACAGACAGGGATGCCTGCTGACAGACCTGTTTGTGCGGCGACGGTATCACTGAGCGTGCCGGCGATGTCATCGGGATAAAGCAGCGGCGGAAAAAGCGGCCTAATCGCCTGTAAGTCCAACTTATCCAGCACGGTTTTTGACAGCGTCTCGCTATGCAGATCCAGCAGTGACGTACCGGCATCCGTCAGTTCCAGATTAGCCTGTCCCGTCAGTCGAAAGCGAACCCAGTCTTTGGCAAAAAAGAAGTAATCGGCATCGCTCAGCGCATCTGGCTGATGTTGTGTCAGCCAGCGTAACTGCTGTGCGCTGTTACAAGGGAGCAGGGGAGAACCGGTTTCGGGAAAGAGCGTCGCTTCCAGATTCGGGCGCTGTTTAAGCTGATGAACCTGTTCCGCTGTTCGGGTATCACTCCAGAGAATGGCCTGTCGTACCGGTTGCCCGTGGCGATCGCTCAGCCAGACGCCTTCACCTTGTCCGGCCAGCCCGATGGCGCGTACGCGACCCTGCTGTAGCGGTGGCGAGGTAGCCAGCGTTTTCAGGGTAGACAGCACGGCGTCCCACACCTGAGACATCTCTTGCTCGGCGTAGCCGGGCTGCGGCGAGTAGGTCACGGTGTTGGCTGACGCAATCAGCAGTTCATTGAAATCGGCATCGAATAGCACCGATTTGACCTTTGAGGTCCCGATATCTATGCCAATGTAGTAATCCATGCGGTTCTGACCCTGCCTCGTAAAACCCGTATCAGCATCAGAGTAATGGAAAAATGGTGGCCGCTATATTCATAGAAATGCAAAGCAAAGCAGCAATGTTGGAATAGCGGGAAAGGGGGAATGAACGGGCGTGTGTAATGGCGGAACGACCGCCATTAATGCTAAAAATTTACTCGGCGGATTGGGCCAGAATAGCGTCGAGCAGGCCGGGGAAACGCTGTTGCATATCACTGCGGCGCAGTCGGTTGATGTGCGTAGTGCCGATGTTGGTAGTATGCAGCAGGCCCGAGTCGCGCAACACGCGAAAATGGTGGGATACGCTGGATTTTGGCCGACCGCCGTCAAGTTCGCTACACGTTGCTTCTTCTTGTACGGATAAACAACGCACAATGGATAAGCGTACCGGATCGCTCAAGGCATACAGGACGCGCTCAAGAGTAAATTCTTCGGGGGTAGGGTGTTTAAAAGGTCTCATGAGAGAATTATAGCGTCAGGGTTGTCTAAAATCTATTATTCGAATAATATCGAAATATCGAAATATCGAAATATCGAAATATCGAAATATCGAAATATCGAAATATCGAAATATCGAAATATCGAAGTAACCAGACAAGGCAGAAAATATTATGTCCGCACTGTTTCAACCCTTCAAACTGAAAGATATTACTTTACGCAACCGCATTGCCGTTCCACCGATGTGTACCTATTCCGCGAATGATGGGCTGATCAATGACTGGCATCAGGTGCATTACGCTTCTCTGGCGCGCGGTGGTGCCGGGTTGGTTATCGTAGAAGCAACAGCGGTTTCCCCCGAGGGCCGCATTTCTCCGCACTGTACCGGAATCTGGAATGATGAGCAGGCGCAGGCGTTTGCCAAGGTTGCTAAATCTATTAAAGATGCAGGCTCCGTACCGGGTATTCAGATTGCGCACGCCGGACGCAAAGCCAGCGCCAACATTCCCTGGGAAGGCGACGACCATATTCCTGAAGGGGATGCACGCGGCTGGCAGACTATTGCCCCTTCCGCAGAAGCTTTCGGTGCGAATTTGCCCAAGCAGCCGCAGGAAATGACGCTGGAAGATATCGCCCGCGTGCGTGATGATTTTGTTGCTGCCGCTCGCCGCGCGTTGGACGCTGGGTTTGAATGGCTGGAGCTGCACTTTGCTCACGGCTATCTGGCACAGAGTTTCTTCTCCGTGCACTCCAATAAGCGCAACGATCAGTACGGTGGTAGCTTCGACAACCGTAGCCGTTTTCTGCTCGAAACGCTGGCTGCCGTTCGCGATGTGTGGCCACAGCATCTGCCGCTGACCGCCCGTTTCGGCGTGATTGAATTTGATGGTCGCGATGAGGAAACTTTGCAGGAATCGATTGAGCTGACACGCCGCTTCAAAGCCGCAGGGCTGGATATGCTGAGCGTTAGCATTGGTTTCTCTACGCCGACGGCGAACATTCCGTGGGCACCTGCCTTTATGGGACCGATTGCGCAGCAGGTACGCGAACAGGCCGATCTTCCTGTCTCTTCTGCCTGGGGCTTCGGCACGCCGGAGCTAGCCGAGCAGGCTGTGGCATCGGGTCAGTTGGATCTGGTGATGGTAGGAAAAGCGCATTTGGCGAACCCGCACTGGAGCTATCAGGCTGCACGCGAACTGGGCATCGATCGCGCCTCGTGGACGCTGCCAACGCCTTACGCCCACTGGCTGGAACGTTATTAATTACGACTCACGATTGCAGGCGGCGTTTGCCGCCTGTCATTGCTGGTCAATTTCTCTGTGGCATACGATACGCCCCTCACTAAAAATTAAGCCTTACGGGTAAATTTCTCGACCACTTTCATGACTGCGAAGTAGAAGACAGGGACGAAGAATATTGCCAGTATCGTTCCGCTGACCATACCGCCAAATACGCCCGTACCGATGGCATGTTGGGTTTCTGCGCTGGCTCCGCTGGCAATCATCAGGGGGACTACGCCCAGGGTAAATGCCAGAGAAGTCATCAGGATAGGTCGCAGGCGCATCCGCGCGGCTTCAATCGTTGACTCGAGTAAACCTTTGCCGCCCTCATGCATCTGTTTGGCGAACTCCACGATGAGGATCGCGTTCTTTGCCGACAGGCCAATGATGGTAATCATCCCGACCTTAAAGAAGACATCGTTCGACATATCTCTCATCATGACAGCCAGCACGGCGCCTAACAGGCCCAACGGCACAACCATCAGGACGGACAGTGGAACGGCCCAGCTTTCATAAAGCGCCGCCAGTACCAGGAACACGACCAGCATTGACAGAACCATCAGCATCGGCGCTTCTGAGGCAGACTGCTGCTCCTGCAATGACAGACCTGTCCACTCAACAGCGAACCCTTCTGGCAGCTGTTCTGCCAGTCGCTCCATCTCTTTTATGGCATCTCCGCTTGAATAGCCTGCCGCCGCACTGCCGGTAATCTTAATGGCCTGATAGCCTTTATAACGCACCAGCTGCAGCGGCGAATTCTCCCATTTAGCCTGAACAAACTCGGAAAGCGGAACCATCCCGCCACTGCCATTACGTACGTACAGTTTGAGAATGTCCTCTGGTTGCATACGGTACGGAGCATCTGCCTGAATGATGACTTGCTGCATACGGTCAGCGTTAGGGAAATCATTGACATACAAAGAACCCACGGCACCGGATAACGTTTGGCTGATTTCATCAAATGCCACACCTAATGCGAAGGCTTTCTGGCGGTCGATTTGCAGGTTAATCACTTGCCCGTCGGGCAAGCCGTCAACGTAGACGCCCTGAACAACCTTGCTGCCCGCTGCCAGCTCCAGAAGTTTATTTTGTGCTTCTTTGAGGGCGGCATACCCTTTACCCGCTCGGTCTTCAAGACGCATGGCAAAGCCGGAAGAGTTTCCAAGCTCATCAATCGCCGGAGGCATCAGACTGTAGATTTCAGCCTCAGGGTGGCCATATAGCACCTCCAGCACGTGACCGGACTCGGACGCTGCGGTCGCACCATGACGCTCACCCCAGTCTTTTAGCGTGGTAAATGCCATCGCCGAGTTAGGCCCTGAACCGGAGAAACTGAATCCCATGATGGACAGGTTGGTTTCGATGCCTTCTCTGCCCAGCACAGTATCTTCAAACGTTTTCACCACGCCTAAGGTTCGCTCCTCCGTGGCATCCGAAGGCAGCTGAATTGAGGTCAGGAAATATCCCTGATCTTCTTCTGGCAGGAAGGAGGAGGGAACGCTCCTCATCGATAAGAACAGGACAACGCACAGCGCCGCATAGACGGCCAGCGACCGTCCAACTCGCTTCAGCATTCGGGTAACGCCGCTTTCGTAGCGGTCGGTCATCGCCGAAAACTTGCGATTAAACCAGCCGAAAAACCCGCGCTTCTCATGGGCATTTTTATCAATTGGTTTCAGAAGCGTGGCGCACAGCGCGGGCGTCAGGCTAAGCGCAAGGAAAGCAGAAATCAGTATCGAAACGGCCATCGACAGCGTGAACTGCCGGTATATGGTTCCGACCGACCCCGTAGCCATCGCCATGGGAATAAACACGGCACTGAGCACCAGCGTAATGCCGACAACCGCCCCAGTTATCTCTTTCATCGCTTTCTGCGTCGCTTCTTTCGGGCCCAATCCTTCTTCGGCCATGATGCGCTCGACGTTTTCCACGACCACGATGGCATCATCCACGATGATCCCTATCGCCAGAACCATGCCGAACATGGTCAACACGTTAATGGAAAAGCCGGACATCAGCATGACCGTGAACGTACCCAGCAACGCGATAGGGGCAACAATGGCGGGGATAAAGGTATACCTGACATTCTGCAAGAACAGATACATCACCAGGAACACCAATACCATTGCCTCAATGAACGTGTGCACCACTTTCTCAATCGAAATTTTTACGAACGGAGTGGTATCAAACGGAATGGTGTATTGCATGCCTGACGGCATCGCTTTACTCAGGTCATCAAGGCGCAACTTAATTTGGTCTGCTGTTCTGACCGCATTTGCGCCCGGAGCAAGCTGAATTGCCGCGCCGGTGGAAATCTGCCCATTTTCCCGGGTTGAAAAGGTATAACTTTGTGGCCCAAGTTCCAGACGGGCAACATCAGAAAGTACCACACGCGAGCCGTCCCGGTTCGATCTCAGTGTGATATTGCCAAACTCTTCAGGCGAACTGAGCTGGCCTTTAACCAGTAAAGGGTAAGTGACTTGTTGGCCCGGCACCGCGGGGGAATCGCCGGTTCGTCCAGGGGATATCTGGGCATTCTCTGCGGTGATCGCCTGACTAATATCGTTCACCGTCAGGCGATATTGATTGAGTTTGACCGGATCGATCCACACGCGCATGGCTTTTTCCGCCCCAAACAGCTGGACTCGCCCCACACCTTCAACCCGACGTAATTCTTCAAGCATATTACGGGAGAAATAATCGCTTAAATCGCTGTCCGACATCTTCCCCTGCTTCGAGGAAAGCCCAATAATCATCAGAAAGCCTGAGGATGACGCTTCAACATTGAGGCCATTCTGTCGTACCACCTGGGGCAATCTTGGCTCGACGATTTTAATACGGTTTTGCACGTCAACCTGAGCCAGCTCGGGGTCGGTACCGGGCTTAAAGGTGACGGTAATGGTTGCCTGTCCGCTGGTGTCACTGGACGATTCAAAATAGAGCAGGTTTTTAACCGAAGACAGCTCACGCTCGATTAAAGACACGACGTTGTTGTTCATCATCTCAGGCGTAGAGCCCGGATAAGTGGCGTAGATATTGACACTGGGTGGGGCCACGGAGGGATAACGGGCAACAGGCAGTTTGGGGATGGCGATCATCCCGAACAGCACAATAAACACGGCAATAACCCAGGCAAAGACAGGGCGATTAATAAAAAACTGCGGCATAGAAAATCCTGAATAATAGTGAGGGTGGGGTTACGGGTGTGTACCTTGTGCCAGTTGCAGAGACATTCCGTCCTGTAATCTACCCATCCCCTTGATAACTAATTGGTCGCCAGCCTTAAGGCCGTTTGTGATTGAGAACTTAGCGCCAACGGCTTCTCCCAGCTCAACCTCGACAGATTTCGCCTTACCTTCATCATTGAGCCAGACATGCGTTTTAGTGCCTTCACGTACCACGGCTTCACGCGGAACCATCAGGCCTTCTTTGTCCAACAGGTGTGAGACTTTTGCCTGAACATACATGCCTGGCAAAAGGGTTCTGTCCGGATTATCAACCAGAAGACGCATCACCACGTCCCCCGTACCCGCATCAACGCTGACGCCGGTAAACAGGATTTGTGCTTTGTTGCTATAGGGCGTTCCATCAGCGGAGACAATGGCGGCGGACGCCGCATTCTCACCGCTGACTCCTGCGGCGGCGCGCAGCGCGTTCATTTGCGCGGCAGGCTGTCGAACATCAACATACACTTTGTCGATCTGCTGGACCGTTGCGAGAGCCTGACTGTCACTGGCGCTGACCAGCGCGCCCTCAGTAATAAAGTTTTGATCAACCCGCCCACCGATGGGGGATTTCACCGTTGAATAGGAGAGATCCAGTTGTTTGCGTTCGAGAATGGCACGCGCCTCCGAGATAGCCGCTTTTGCCTGCTCAGCAGTGGAAAGCGCTTCTTCGTAATCCTGGTCGCTGACTGCACCTGAATGCTTTATTTTCGCAAGGCGGCTGGCTTTAGCTTGCAACTGTCTGTAACTGGCCTGCGCTTTTTGCAACGCGGCGGCCGCACTGTTTACGTCAGCTTTAAACGGTGCGGGATCGATTTGGAATAATGCCTGCCCCGGCGTTAATTCACTTCCCTGGCTAAACTGCATTTCAGTGACGATACCGCTCACCTGAGGTCGAATTTGTGCGATACGAAAAGCAGCCACTCGTCCCGGAAAAGTTTGTTCATGGGACACCGGTTCTGCGGTGAGTGTCTCCACGTTCACGATGGCCGGCATCTCTTCGGTTTGTGTGGCGGTTTCGGAACCTGAATCACAGGCTGATAAAAGCCAGAAGAGGGATAACACACTTATTTTCGTCGTTCTGTTAAGCATCATTCTCGTCATTTCCTGATATTTAAAATAGATATAAAATGCTAGAATGATTATATAATTCATATGTTTACATTAAGTGTAGGTTGTATGGAGATGGTGTGGAGAGCGATAAAGATGAGCGGATATCTGGAGCAAAAATGAAAAACATCAAAATCCTGTTGGCAGAAGATGAAAACGAAATTGCAGAAATTCTAACCGCTTATCTGGTGAAAGAAGGTTTTACTGTGGTGAGAGCGAAAGATGGCCTTGAAGCGATTTCACTTTTTTTTGCCGAATCTCCCTCGTTTGTGATCCTGGATATTCGAATGCCGCATGTGGATGGCTGGCAGGTCCTGAGTGAAATCAGGCGGGATAATGATGTGCCGATCATGATGCTAACCGCGCTGGATGCGGATATCGATAAGATTCAGGCTTTGCGGACAGGGGCTGATGATTACATCGTTAAACCCTTCAACCCTGCCGAGGTAATCGCAAGGATTCACGTCATTTTAAGACGCATGTCTTTTCACCGCACCGATAAAAACTCGCTCTCGTTCAGCACGCGTCATATCGATCTGAACGTCAACCATCACACGGTCGTGATTAAAAATACCCATACCGATATTGGCAGCCAGCTCACGTCGACAGAGTTCAAAATTCTGCTCCACCTTATTCGCTATCCAAAAAGGGTATTTTCACGTCAGGAGATCCTGGAGTATTGCCTGCCGGAGGGCGAAGCCAGTGAGCGAACGGTGGACAGCCATATCAGCAAGTTGAGGAAGAAAATTGAACAGGCGGGGTTATCCTCTGTACCTGAGAGCATTCGTGGCTTTGGCTATCGGCTTGGAGACTAAGAGGGTGAAAACCGGTATTCGTTATCAGCTCTTCATCCTGACGTCTAAAGTGGCGCTCAGTACGCTCATCCTCCTGTCCTTGGTTTACAGCATCTATATCATCACTTTTGCTGATGTGCAGGATGAATATAGCTGGATACCCACTACCCATGACTGGGTTCTGACGTTGATTTCTGGTTTGTTATCTTCCGTGGTCGCGTTGGGTTTTGCCTGGTCCTTTGCGCGAAAAATCATTATTCCATTGAATGCCGTGGCCGAAAGCGCCCGCAAGATTGCGGAAGGCCGGCTTAGCGCAAGAGCAACACATAGCGCTCGGGAAATCCGGGAGGCGGCATTATTGGTCGATGATTTCAATGCGATGGCCAGTAAACTGGAAGTGATGTCCAGTGAAATGAAGAAATGGAATGCCGCTATCGCTCACGAATTGAGGACACCCGTTACCATTTTACAAGGCAGGATTCAGGGCATTCTGGATGGCGTATTTGAGAAAGACGACCGGCAATTTTTGCTGTTGCTCAACCAGACTGAAGGTTTATCGAGACTTATCGATGATTTAAGGGTGTTAAGCCTTTCCGATAGCGGCCAGCTCTACCTGTATCGTGAAACCGTACAGATGGATCAGTTGATCGTAACCAGCGTCGAACTCTTTCGTGATGAACTTGAGAAGAAAGGCCTGACACCCGCTATCGAGGCGGATCAACTCACTGGTTTTGTGGACAAAATCCGTATCAGTCAGGTTTTATCAGCGCTGCTGAGTAATGCCATTAAATATTCTGTTGCCGGTAAAATTCTCATTACCTGTCATTGGGTAAATAGCGACATCCGTATTACGGTAGAAGATGAAGGGCCGGGCATTCTGCCACAGGATATGACGGCGATATTCGACGCGTTTTATCGCGCTGATACTGTGTGCTCGGCGAAAACAGATGGCTCAGGGCTTGGGCTGGCCGTAGTGAATGCTATCGCAAGGGCGCATGGCGGTCAGGTAAGTTGCAGAGACAGTGCCTTGGGGGGAAGTTGTATTGAGATCGTGCTTCCCGCTGAAATTAACTGAACTGAATTCTCTTCGGCATGGCTGTTGCGGCTGCAACGTCATGCCTCCTTTCGCTTAACCGACTTCACCTTCCTTTATTTGTCCAACCAGAAGGGGAAAACCCATGAGGCAGGGCAGTCGAGGCCACTTGATCAACTTGCGGTAGCGTAGCTGGTCTGACACGATGCGTAAGTCATCATTGGGGCACCACTGGATATTGAACAGCTTGTCATGACGTGATAGGTCGACTAATCAGTTCCCATTAGATGGAATGCGTAATTCCAGTTTTAGGCTTTCAGGCCGCGGCTTATTTCGTTTATAAGACCAATGTTCGGGAGGTTCGTTAGACAGGTCTATGGAACACACACTGTACGACACCTCGGCGACATCTAAGCTGGTAAACCATAGGGCGACTTCAGGGTGTGTGGAATGAACGAACATATTTAGGATGCCCTATAGAAAGCGCCAGATAGTGCAGTACCATGTCCCCTAAGGCAGCCTAAATAAATCCTTTTTGGCAGGTTCGTGCCAGGAGCGGACGTTGATAACATAGGAATGTACTAATCTGCGGGGGCTGGTCAGCGCAATATGGCAACATACGGTGCTGTCGTGACATAAGCTTGTAAAGTAGTATGAGTTCTTCTCCTGTCACACTTTGGATGCTCAATGACATTACAAGCGACCTATCTTGAACAGCCTACGCTTGGTGATGAAACTGAAGGTGTTTCGATCATCGACGTCAATCCTTTTGGCCCTAATGGAGAAATGGATCGGCGACTGCTAATCAGTAAGGACGCTGAGCCCATTCTGATTTTACAGTTGTATGTACGTGTAGATGAGGATGGCTGTCTTATTTCCAGCGCCTTTTCTGATTTTCTCCTGAATGAATCCCACGTGGCAATCATTTGTGGCGATCATTTTCATGTTTTTGACATGACCACACACTCGTTCAGAAGCCATCCACTAGGTGATTACGTTGCCCATATTTATTCAGTTCCTGACATCCATTCTGACAGGCTACATGATCGGGTTATGGTCGCTACTTACTGTCACGTTTTTCTGATTGATATTCCAGCAGGAATTCTCTGGAAATCCAGTCAGTGCGCCATTGATGGCGTGATCATTACATCAATAGAGAATGATACGGTGCTTGGCCTTGGAGAGTGGGATCCGCCAGGAGGCTGGGAATCTTTTAAGCTCGATCTCAAAACGGGTATCCCGATTTGAAGAAGGGATTACCCTCATAGTAATTGCTAGAAGCTGACGTTGCTAACAACAGTCTGAGTTGATCAACGGGGAGCAGGTCAGCAGCCCTGTGCCAGAAGGAGACGTTGCTAAGTCCGCTCTGTATTAATTATTGGGAAGCAGGCTACATAGAATAGTTGGCATGCTTTTTTATACCCTTCTAATTTATGTGCATAAGGATTAGAAAAGTTAACTGTATTTTTAGATGGAGTTTGATATACAGTTTTATCTGTATGTGACTGTGGTTAAAAGTTGATTGAGAGGTGCATCATAATGGCCATTTTGAGCGAGATTAGCGATTTTTTAAATAGTATTCCTGAATGGTTATCATCCTTTATAACCGCTTTAATTGGAGCGGTCATTGGGGGATGGTTTACTCTTAGAGGCGTTGACCGCGAGGCTAAAATTAATAGGGCAGAGGCTGAAAAGGAGTCTCTTGAGTTGCAGTTGTCTGTATTAAAAGGAATTAAGGGGGAGGTGTTTACTTTAATCCGTCTATATAATAAAAGAATGCAAGATCATATTGATGGTATCGAACCGGGGAAGATTCTACCTATTAACTTTCCCGTTGGGGATGATAACTTTATATTCTATGAACAAAATGCAAAATTTATTGCAAAACTGAATGATGCAGCAAGAGATTCAATAATTAATATCTATACATATGCTCATTCACTAATACAGTCATTTAAAGGAAACAACCAACTTGTTGTTGAGTACGAAAAAATACTTTTTGACATGGCTGATAATAATAAAAATAAAGATATGTATGAAAGATTGTATGCTGCAAAAATCGAGGTAATGGTGGATTACGCGCAAGGGATAAAAATTATTGATGCAGAGCTTAGGGATGCTATCAGTGAAGGATTTAATACTATTGATCAAGAAATAGCGGCAATACAAGTGAAATTAACAAATTTAGAACCATAAGATTTACTTCCGCACCTCGCTCACAGCGGCCTGTCACTCGATTCATAACGCCTTCAAATAATTCGTCACGGGCCACGGTCTTTCATACTGGCCGTCCACCTCAGATCCGAAGCGAGATACCATACCGACAGATTGCTCAGCGCTTATGATAGATCTACTAAGCAAATTTTGACGACGAAGTTCAAAAATTCCGCTCCGGCCAACTGTTGCCGACCATATTGTCGCTCACAGGTGGCACGCGCCAATTTCTTAGCGCTTCAGCTGTCCGCCGGATGCAATACCGATTTAGGGCGTTAACGTATCAGGTTCAACGAACAGATTACGGCTTTACCCCTTATCACGGGACTGAAGCCATTCCTCATGGATCTTCTGTACTCTGGACCACAATGTTTTGAGTGATTCACCGGGAACATTGTCAAAAGTCAGGCCAAACTCTTCCCTCAGCACGTCCAGCCATTCGGGTAGAGACGCGGAAGTATGAGTGGTCACGATGTTGCCGTCAGTTTTGGTAAGAACACAACCCCGCATTATCGTTTTACCGTTAGGCTGTCGAAGTTGCGCAGTGACAACTTTGGCATAACCAGACTCTGGCGAAAACACATTAAAGTGATGGCGGTCTGATAAGTTCCCCATATCAGTAGGCTCATCAGCCATACTTACACCTGCAATCCAGCAAGATGGATCGGCAGTGAGATGCCAGTCACCCACACCATCCTCGCCAACGGCCTCCATTCCAAACTTCATTAATCCCTGGTGGACGGTTGCATTTATAAGAGGCATTTGTTCATGCAGCGCGTCGCCGAGGCCGATATCAACCCACCATCGGCCATTAGGATTGCTTTCACACTGCATCCCCTCAGCGATAATGGCGACATGATTTTCCAGTTTAATCCGTTCAGGGCCTTCAACCCCATGGACATTTGCAGGGTTGAGACTCACACGATAACCAAGCTGGGTGAGTAATGTGTATAAGCCGCCATTCAACTGAAAACAGTAACCGCCTCGCCGCGTGGTCGCTGCTCTTCTGAAACTTTCAAGTGGATCAATCCCCCATCCCTCTTTGAGGTGGATCCAGAAGGTTTCGTAGGGTATCCGTTCAACATGAGCTCGATGAATTGAGGTCAGTGCCTGCAGGGACGGTGTCTCAGCATCAAGGCCAAGGCGATTCAGATAAGCTGCTACTAATTGATTCATTCTAGATAAATTTCCTGTTCAGACCAAAAGTGCTTGCGAGTCAGCTGGTTCGGATAAACCGTCAGTTCCAGGGGAAGCTGCGCCAGCGCCTGCCATGCTTGCAGGATTTATTGTGCAAAGCCTTCCGGACTTGTACTTGGGCGAGATGTTGTGACTCTTCATTCAATTTCGCGTCACTATCAACGGGTATAAAAATCACAGCTTAAACCTTTTCACATTTGGTAATTAATTTGAAAGGATCCTGCGTGGGTTTTCAAAAGGACATTAACGCCATAAATAATTACAAATTATTGTTTTTATTGTTATTTAATAACAGAAAATCCGTTATTTACTGAAAGTGGCTATATTCTAACTTCCTGTTATGGCTTGGTGTAGGGCCTAAAATGGGAATAGTGTTTTCATATTTGAGAGGGAAGGGCCTCTCTCACACGGACTGCACTCTTCATTTTTTGAAAATGTTTTCAGGCTAACGCTTGACTAGGTAGAACGATCATTCTACCATTTGTTCATGAACAAAAAACTAAACGACACCCGAGAAAAAATCCTGGCGACCGCCGAGCAACTTATCTATCAGAACGGCATTCATGCCACCGGCATGGACCTTCTGGTCAAGACCTCTGGCGTAGCAAGGAAAAGCATTTATCGCTATTTCGCGACCAAGGATGACGTGGCGGCTGCCGCGTTGAATGCACGTGATGAACGCTGGATGCACTGGTTCAGAACGGAATGTGATAAAGGCGACCCCCCTCAGGAGCGCATCCTGAATATGTTCACTGTACTCAAAGGCTGGTTTGAGTCAGAGGGCTTTCGTGGTTGTGCCTTTATTAACACGGCTGGAGAAGTCGGAGACCCTTCCGATCCCGTTCGCCAGATCGCAAAGCTGCATAAACAAAAATTGCTGGATTACACGCTGGAACTCACCGGGCAATTAAACATCGAGCAACCGTCAGCCCTGGCCAGACAGCTGCTGATTCTGATGGAGGGCGCTATCACCATGTCACACGTGATGGGCGATTACAGCGCCGCCGATAGCGCAAGAGAAGTGGCGCAACTGTTGTTGAAACAGGCCTCTCACTGAGGCCTGAGTTTCAAAAAATCCCGTTCTATTGATATATCCAAATTTTGGAGGCTCTACCATGTCCGATAAACAGATTCGCCCGCCACTTCCTCCTTTCACTCGCGAAACGGCGATTGAGAAGGTGCGGCTCGCTGAAGATGGCTGGAACAGCCGGGATGCCGAAAAGGTATCGCTGGCTTACACGCTGGACACCAAATGGCGTAATCGCGCCGAGTTTGCAACCAATCGTGAAGAAGCCAAAGGTTTCCTCACGCGGAAGTGGAAAAAAGAACTTGAGTATCGTCTGATTAAAGAGTTGTGGGCGTTTACTGACAATCGCATCGCCGTGCGGTACGCCTATGAATGGCATGATGACTCGGGTAACTGGTTCCGCTCTTATGGCAACGAAAACTGGGAATTTGAAGCAGATGGCCTGATGCACCGCCGCTTCGCCTGTATAAACGACATGCCTATTAAAGAGAGTGAACGCAAGTTCCACTGGCCACTGGGTCGTCGTCCGGATGATCATCCCGGTCTGTCGGAGCTGGGCCTATAACGTTCTACATTTTCTTCCGCTAAGCCCCCGATGACTGTCTCAGCCGGGGGCTTTTTCTCAACCTAAAAATGACGGCATCTATTTATCGCGCTACTGGTGTTATTCGGATGAGATTATTTTCGCTACGCTTTTGACCGGCAATAATATGATTCCAGTTTGTCGAGGAACGTGAATAAAACCTTGTTCATTTCACTGTAGTCATGAGCCCGCAGTTCTTCTGGGGTGTTGATGAAACGATATTTTTCGGCCTGACTTAAATCCTTATCTGAGTGTGCAATTAATAATTCGACGATGTCTGGCGTGAGTTCCATGTGGCATTGAAACCCGTAAACCAATTTGGAATAAGCAATTATCTGGCGTGGGCATCCTTCGCTGTAGGCGATAATTTTAGCCTCAGGCGTCAGGCCAGGCATATCGTTATGCCAGTGACCTACGTTGAGCTGACTTCCGAAGTGAGAGAACATCTCGCTCTGGGTGCCAGTATCCGTCAGAAAAATGGGGAACACGCCTATCTCTTTTTCCGGGCTGTGAGCAAACGGAGCCCCCAGCGCTTCGCCAATCAGTTGAGAGCCCAGACAGACACCAATGATGGCTTTACCGAAACTCACTGCAGAAGCAATCAGCGCTTGCTCAGCTTTTGAATCGAAATGGGCGCATTGATCTACGGTGAAGGCAGGATCCTGTGGACCGCCCATCACGATCAACAAATCGATGTCCCGAGCATCTTGCGGCAGTTTCTCGCCCGCATAAACACGGGAAAACGTTATTTCATGACCACGACTCATGGCCCAGGTTTCATAAGCGCCGGGCGCTTCGAAACTTTCATGCACAATAAAATGTACTCGCATTGGCGTATGCTCCTGTAATGCTTGTCACAACCTTAATTCAGTACGCGTTACCCTGCCAAAATGATCAGCCGGGCAGTGTTAGCTGAACCATGGTAAACAAAGGGGATCAATCTGAGATGTCAGTTTGCATAGATAAAGCGCCAAGACACGATGAGGCGACGGGGTGGTCAGGGACTGCCATATCTTATCAGCGTGGAGAGGTCGATCCCCCGCATTACCATCTTGAAGGGCAACTCTTGTTTGCCACTAAAGGGGTTATGCTTGTTGAAACGGCAGACAGGCGATGGGTTATCCCTCCTCAGCGTGCGCTGTGGATCCCACCGTTGATGACTCACTCTTACAGCATTCTGTCCCATACAGAATTACGTGCTATCTATGTCAGTCGAAGCCTTATTGCGGAGTGCACAAATTTTACGAAGAACAGTCAGGTTCATGTCATTAACGCGACAGTGCTGTTGAAGGCGTTAATCGCGGGTCTGTTTACTGATGAATACCACGGTGCGGCTAAGCGAAAAATGGCGCTTTTACTACTGGAAATTCTTAGTGAAGCACCGTCCGTGACTGCGGAGCTCCCTATGCCGCATGATGAACGTTTATTTCGTGCCGCAAGAGAGCTGATGCTCAGCCATCGCTGGGAGGCGACCTTAATGGACATGGCTGATATTGCGAATATGTCGGAACGTACTTTCTCCCGCCGTTTTTTACATGACACAGGTTTCAGCTTCAGAATGTGGAAACAGAGAGCCAGAATATATGCATCATTAGACCTTCTATCTAATGGTTGACCTGCCCCCAGGATTAGATACAACGCTCACTTAGTAATGTCGGATCCTTCACTATCAGAATTACCCTTTCTCCAGGCCGCCGCAAATTCAGACGGCGCCTGATAATTCAGCGCGGAGTGC